>JAIRZS010000239.1 GCA_031267115.1 Treponema sp. | reverse complement strand
GCCCGGTAGTAGAAGCTCATCTGGGGGATGTGTTCCGCCGGATTTTCCCGGCTGTCCGTTTTGAAATCTACGACATGTACCGTGCCCGCGTCTTCGAAAAACAGGTCGATAGTGCCGTTTATGAAAATTGTTTTCCCCGCGCTGTCTTTGCAGAGACTCCTGAAACGGTATTCGCTTTTCCGTGACGTGGCGGCGGCTTTTTTCCCCAGAGGCGATCCGGTAAACCGTTCCGCTATGGTTTTGCCCGCGGCAAGAAGGGTTTCCGCCTCGCCCGGGCTGAGGAAGCCGGAGAATTTCGGGGGGAGGGCCGGTTCTTCCCCGTTGAAAAGCGCCTCTACGCAGGCGTGGGCGATAGTGCCGAAATCGGCGGCGGAAAAACTGCCTCCTTCCCGGCCCGCGGCGTTGAACCGGGCAAGGATGCTGTCTACCTTGCCGAAAATGTCCGCTGCGCTTTCCCCGGAATTTTCATTGTCAAACTGCCAGCCTGTTTTTACACCGGCGGAATCGCCGCCTTTTTCCGTATTTTCCGCGTCTTCCGCATGGGCGCGGAAAGAGACCGGGGTCCGGTAGGGGTTTGGAATAACAGGCGTCGAAAGGACGACGGCTTTTTCATAACGCGGCGCGATATCCGAAAGGAAGCGGGACAGCCCCTTTTGGTCATTAAAATAAACGGCGTTCCGGTATTCCCGGCTTTTGATATGTTCGTCCGTATAAACAGGGATGGATTCTAGTTTGAAAAACGCTTCCCTTTCCCCCGCATCTTCGCCGGGAATTCGCCCCGCGATTGCCGGAAGCAAAAGCCCTAGAAAAGTGTCGTTGTCTATTACCGAATCGCCCGGTATGCGTTCGGTTCCGTTTTTTTTGTCGTTTTTCGCCTGTTTGGATAATTTTTTTTCTACCGCTGTTTTAAGCCTCCGGGGCAAATCATCGTCCGGGGCCGTTTCCCCGCTTTCCCCGAGCGCCAGCGTCCCCGTGATAAAGAGTTCCTGTTCCGCCCTGGTCATCGCCACATAGAGAAGCCGCCGCAGTTCCGCGGTTCTTTTGCGTTTTTCTTCGGCCTTACCTTTTTCGTAAAAGAAATTCCGCCGTACTTTGCCCATCAGCGAACATTCCGGGGGCAGGGGAGGGTTACAGGAAAGGCCGCCTTCTTCGGTTTCGTAAATGTCGGCGTCACCGGCGGCCTGCCTTCCCCTGTTCCCGCAGCAGGCCAGAAACACCACCGGAAACTCCAGCCCCTTGCTCTTGTGGATGGTCATGAGCCTTACCGCGCCGGAACGTTCCAGGGGAATGTCCATGTCTTCAAGGCGGCTGCCGGAATCCCGCAGGTCCCGCAGATAGTCGGTAAAGGCGGCGAGACTCTTGCCGTCGGTATCGGCCTGTACCGCCAGGGCAAAAAGGTAGTCGTATAGTTCGCGGTAAACAGATGTCTGGGGGTTCCATTCGGTTTCGTAACGGTAGCCTTCGTCATACCACAAACAGGAAATTGTTTCGGCAATATTTTTCCCTGACGCGGCCCCGCGTATCTTCCGGTAGAGTTCCTGCCCGTAAAGAAATTTCTCCCGGTCCGCGTCCGAAAGCTGTTCCGCGTCTTCGCCGGAAAAAGGCGCGGCCTCCCGGCCTTTTTCCCGGGAGGCTTCCGCCCTTGCCTGGTTGAAAGCGGCTATGCAGGCCGCCGTCCCCTGGAGCGAGAGGCCCGCGAAAGGGGATCGCAGGGTTACGGCATAAGCCTCGGAATCCAGCGGATAGGCGGCCAGCCTTAAAACAGCCATTATATCGTTTACCGGCCCGTCTGAAAAAAAGCTGTTGATCCCCCCCTCGCCCGAGTAGGGGATATCAAGGAGCCTGAGGTGCTTTTCAAAGAGTTTTTGCGGGCTGTGGGAGCGGAACAGAATCGCTATGTCATCCGGTTTGTACCGCGCGCCGCCCTTGTTGTCTTTTTCCCCAAGAAGCTGCCGTATCCGTTCCGCCGTAAAAAGGGCCTCGTTTTCCACGCCGCCCATTTCTTCCGTTTCCGGCATTTCCGGCGTTTCCCCCTCGTCTTCGTCTTGTTCTTTCGCGTCCCCGCTTTTATTGAGAAGGCAGAGGGTCAGACCCCCCGCGCGATCGGTCCCCGAAGAAAGCGGCGTGTAGAGCGCCTCATAAGGGGGTACGGAGGCGGGGTTATCCGTTTCGCGTACAAATACCGAGGGAAAGAGGCCGGAAGGCCCGCCGCCTTCGGGATCGAATTCGCCGCCGCCGAAAATGGCGTTAAAGGCGCCTATGAGGGCCGGGGCCGAACGGTAATTTGTTTTAAGGCGCAGTATGCCGCCGGCAAGTTCTTCCCGCAGCCCGCGGAATACCGAAACATCGGCGCCGCGGAAACGGTAGACGGACTGTTTCTCATCGCCGACAAAAAAGAGTTTGTCGCTTAAAAGATCCCCCGCCCCCGGAACGCTTTTTTCCTGCCGCGCCTCGTCTTCCGCCAGCAGAAAAAGCATATCCTTTTGCAGTTTATTGTTGTCCTGAAATTCGTCTATCATTATGGCTTTAAAAGCCGCTTTTTCACCCTGCCTGATGTCGGGGTGATCTTTAAGCATGGTCCGGGCAAGGCGGGCCGCGTCGTTATAGGTAAGTATCCCTTCCGCCCGTTTTTTTTCAAGAAAGATGTTCAGGAATTTGTTGAGCAGGGCCATAAGGGAAAGGATGATTCCCGCCTGCATACAGAACACCGCGATAGACGAAAAAACGCCGAAGCTGTTCCGCAGCTCGTTGACAATTTTTTTCGCGAGGCTGTCGCGTTTGCCGTACCGCAAATCCAGATTGTCGTAGAAACCATGCATAAAAACAAGGCATTGCAGAAGTTTTTGCCTTACCGGGTGGCTTTCCGCTTTTGGCACGCATTCGCCGTCCGGAAGGGCAGTAAGCGTATCAAAGAAATTGCTGATTTCGCCGGAACCGGGAAAATTTATTTCCCCGGAATCAAAACGCCGGATCATGGGTTCAAGCTGTTTGACTAAATTATCGTTTTTATCATCGCCTGACGCGGTTTCTTTTAATTTGCCAAGCCTTTCGAGGATAAGTTTTAGGATTTTGTCCCACTCGGTTATAATAATGCCGAACTGGCGCTTCGTATGTCCGGCGAAATCGGGCGGATCGTCAATATTGCCGTATATAAAGACCGTCGAGGCGAAGAATCTTTCCGCGATATCGGCGGGAACCGAATAGCCGCTGCGGCTGTTCGGGGGCCTTTTCCGGCGGTACAACTGTTCTATGGCCGGATGTTGGCGGTGGGCGATGAGAAAAGGCAGGGCCTCTTCCCGCGCCAGGGAACGGCAGCGTTCCTCGTCCAGGGCGAATTCCGGGGAAATGCCGTAACGGACAGACCCCTGCCTGACAAGGCCCGAGCTGTAGGAATCCAGGGTTTGAATGCGGGCGTGGAAAAAATCTTCCACCGCTTTTTGCGCCAGTTTTTGCTTTTCCCCCCTGCCCTGCCCGGCTATGAGGGAAAGGGTGCTGTAGATTCTCCGGTGCATTTCCGCAGCCGCCTTCCGGGTAAAGGTGAGGGTAAGTATCTGTTCCACCGTAAGGCGTCTGTCCCCGGTAACAAGGTGGGCGTAACGGTTCGCCAAAACGGAAGTTTTCCCCGAACCGGCCCCCGCCGCGACAACGACATTTTTTTCATATTCCGCAGCGGCCCTTTGCTCATTGTTAAGCGTTATCTGTTTCCCGTTATCGCTCATCCCCCGCTCCCCTCAAGCAGGCCCCGCTCACGGCCGACCGCGTAGACCGTTCTGCATACCCGGTGGTAAGCGCACGGAATACACTTTCTTTCGCTTGCGCTAATGGTAGTAAAATTACCGTCTGCAAGTTCTTCGGCATAGCGCGCGGCTTTTGTTTTAAATTCGGACAGGACAGGCCCAATAGGATCGTCTTCCGTATCCGTGCGCTCAAGGCCGGATTTCTTCTTTCCGCTTGCCCCGTCCCGGATCGAGCCGAATATAACGCTGGGTTCCGCCCGCATGATGCTGAAAAAGAGGGCGGTTTCCACCGGTTTTCCGCTGTTTTTTTCCGCCAGGGTAATATACATGGGAAGCTGGAAATCTTCCAGGCCGTTTTCCCCCTGGCCCGTGCAGAGCTTTTTATCGGGCATGGAATTCAGCTTAAAGTCGGCTATAACGCGTCCCCCCGGATTTTCGGAATCGTCATTCAGATCTTCCAGGAGGCAGTCTATTTTGCCGAGCAGGCAGCAGCCCTGTTCACCGGCGGTATAGGCCGTTTCGCTCCCCAGCACCCTGTACCCGCCAAAATAGCGCAGCAAAGACGCGGTGAAAATTTCAAGCTGGCGCAGTACCGTCCCCTGCTGCGCCTTGAGGAAACGGACGGTAAGGGCGCTTTGCCCGCGAAAAATGCCGCCCGCGCCGGGCTGCCCGCCGGAGAATCCGGGCGCTTCGTCAAAAACAGCGGAAACGCTTTCGGCAAGGAGCCGGTAATAATCAGGCGGGAGACTGCCGTCCGCCGGGTTTGCGAGAACGCCGTTCGACTGTTTCTGTATTTGCTTGAAAAAATAATCCAGCACGGTATGGTACACCGAACCAAGGACATTCTCCGCCATTACGGCGGCTTCCATACGGACATTTTCAAGGGAAAGCACATTCCCGAAAAGCCACCGGAGCGCGCATTCATAGTAGGGCTTCATGGCCGAGGCGGAAACCCGTATCTGCCCGCTGTCGGCGTCACCGTAACGTTCCCTGATCAGGGCAAGGAGCCGCCCGCCCGCGATTTTCCCCGGCTTTTCCGGGGCGGCCCCGCCCCGCCGCCCGGACCACGCGGCAAAGCCCCCGGCCTGGAGCGAGTAGAGCCGGGACGGAAACGCCGCCGCGTTTCCCGCAGCCCCGCCCGGCCCGCCGGCCGCGTAGAATGCCCGTTCCCCCAGGTAAAGGTCTTCGGCAAAGGCGTCCGGGCAGGTATCCGCGTAGCGCGTCCGGGGATTCCCCGGAATATCAAGGCAGCCGTGGGGAATCGCGTACCCCGAAAAAGTATCCTGGGCGCAGAAAAACACGGCGGGCATAAGGGAATTGAAGCAGTGAAGATCGATAAACGGGCGGGAGACATCATCGTCCCTGACGCCGAGGGCCTCCCGCTTTTTGCGCGGCAGAAAATCCAGCCCGGAAAAAACCGTGGTAAGGTTATCCTGGCTTGAGCCGAGGATAATGTGGCAGCCAAAAGGAACCGGCGCGGCGGTCCGGTAGGGGAGCAGGGAAACGCCGGTCGTTTCCTGCTGGGGGAGATACGCGGTCTCTTCCAGAATCTCGACAAAGAAGCGGTAGGGGTCGGGCGCTTTAACTTTGGGGAACGATATTTCAATTTCTATTAAAGCCATTAATTCAGAGACGCACCGCGACAGTATCAAATCCGTTTCCGCAGGGCATTTTCCCATGTCAAGAAAATGCTCCCGGAAGACAAAGTAACCCCGGCTGAGTTCCGCGAAAGACGCCGCCCTGTTTATCGCGGTTATATCTTTTTTAAGGGTCTTGTAAAAATCTTCCGCGCGTTTTTCCCGGTTCCCGGCGGGGGAACCGAAAGCGTCAAGCCACACATCAATAGGCCGGTCTTCGTCCCAGGAGCAGATGCAGTTGTTCCTTATGCCAAAGTCGATAAGCTGGTTTATGGATTCAGCATCCTTCCAGGGCAGATGCCTGTTAAGCAGCAGCGATACCACCGAATCAAAAGAAAAATTGCCCGAATAGCAGTCCGCGATTGCCGGGAAAAAACGGCCCGCCGGATACGACGACAGGGGCTTCCCGGTACGGCGTACCACCGGAATATTCCGCGCCGCAAATTCCCTGAGTACATAAGGCTCGTAGCTTTCCGTATCCGGGATACTTACCGCAATGTCTTCCCAGGCCGCCTCCCCCCGCTCGGCCAGGCCGCGCAGGTAAAGGGCCGCCTCGGTAATTTCGCTCCGGGAATTAGTGTAGAAAAAAACATGGGGCTGTTTTTCCGCCGTATCGTCTCTGCCCAGCCTTACAATGGTAACATGATCCGCGTTATTCAGTATTTCTTCGTATTCTTTAAAGTCCGTAAGGGATTCCGGAAAAAAAATAAAACATTCTTTGCCGCTGTCGTCAAAAGGCGGCCTTTCCCAGGCTGGTTCAAAAAGGCCGTTATCGTCAAGAAAATCCCGGTACCGGAAAAAAAGCGTAAAAAGGTCCCGGTCGTCGCCCGGAGGCAGATCATCCGGCAGGCCAAAGGCCTTTCCGGGCACGGAACCGGAAGCGCCGCCGCCCGCGGAAGCGGCCTGCCTGCCCGTCATCTTTTCGAACCAGGAGCCAAGCTGGGGCAGAATACCGGCAAACCACGAAACATAGGCCGC
>JAIRZS010000164.1 GCA_031267115.1 Treponema sp. | reverse complement strand
CTTTCTATAGAAAAGGTCGAGAGGGACCTGGGTTTCAAGAGCGGCAACGGGAATCAGGCGCTGTCCTGGCTTTCGGGCAAGGGTATTGTCCGGGAACTGCGCCGGGAAACCGGTGTTTTTTACGAACTGACCGATTTGGGCCGCCGGTGGAAGGAAAACGGGAGCCCCGAAGAGCGGATTATCGAGCTTATCCGCATCAAACAGGGGCTGACGCTGCCCGAAATAGCCCGGACCCTGGAACTTGACAACAGGGACGCGGGGAGCGCTTTCGGCGCGCTTTCTAAGTTGGGCGTTCTTGCCATGGACGGGGAAAAAAAGGTGGCGCCGGCGCTTCCGCCGGAAGATCTGGCAAACGGGCGGCCTGTCCGGGGCAGGGCGGCGGAACATTTTTCGGCGGTCCGGGGCCTCCTTGAAAAAGCCGCGGCCGCCGAAGGGGGCCTCCTTGGCGGGGCGGGGCTGGACGCGGCGGAAAAAGCGGCTGTCGCGGGCATCGCCAAAAAACGCGGCGCCCAGGACGCGCCTTTCCGGCTTGTGGAACGCGAGGCCGTGATCTTCGGTTTTACCGAAGTATGGGACGATCTCGCGGCGGCGCTCAGGGCGGCGGGCATTACCGGCGACGAAATCGGGACCCTTACCCCGGAGATGCTGGAAACCGGTTCCTGGAAGGGGAAGGATTTCCGTTCCTACAATGTCAAAATACCCCCCGCCCGGCTGCTGGCGGGCCGCGCCAATCCTTACGCGAAATTTCTGGAAGACGTAAAGGACAAGCTTTCGTCCCTGGGTTTTGAAGAATTTGACGGCCCGCTTGTGGAGACCGAATTCTGGAATTCCGATGCCCTCTTTATGCCCCAGTTCCACTCCGCGCGGGATATCCACGACGTGTACCGCATCACCGATCCGTCAAGCCCGGACGGCTCCGCTTATGCCGGGGCTATCGAGGAACCCTGGCTTTCCAATGTAGCGGAGGCCCACGAAAACGGCGGCAGGACCGGAAGCAGGGGCTGGTCCTATAGTTTTGACCGGGATTTTACCCGGAGGCTTATCCTGCGCAGCCAGGGGACGGTGCTTTCCGCGAAAACCCTTCCCCGCGCGAATATTCCCGGCAAGTATTTCGGGATAGTCCGCTGTTTCCGCTACGACAAGGTGGACGCCACGCATCTTTCCGACTTTTACCAGACCGAAGGCATCATTCTTGGGGAGGATGTCAATCTCAAGACCCTTTTGGGCATGCTCGAAATGTTTGCCCGCGAAGTAGCCGGCGCGAAGGAAATAAAATACGTACCCGGCTATTTCCCCTTTACCGAGCCTTCCGTGGAAGTGCACATCAAGCACCCCGCCCTGGGCTGGTTTGAACTGGGCGGCTCGGGGATTTTCCGGCCCGAGGTAACGGAAAGCCTGGGGGTAAATGTGCCGGTGGCCGCCTGGGGTATAGGCATAGACCGTATGGCCCTGATGTCCCTGGGCCTCAATGATCTGCGGGAACTTTTCAGCTATGACCTCGAAAATGTGCGGCTTAGACGGGCAGCCTCCTGATTCCGCCCGTCCCGCAGCGGGGCTCGTTTTTTATATTTTTTCGAAATACCCTGTATAGTCCTTGCGTGAACAGGCAAAAATGGCATAAAATGGAACATATCCTGATTTTACAATTACAACGAGGAAGATGAAAATGGCTGGTTCTCAGGAGATAGCGGTGGATGAGGAGAAGGTCAAAAAGGCGATCCAATCGGGCATCCCCCTAACCATAACCACTTTTACCCTGCCCCACGAAATAGAAATATACATCGAGCAGCTGCTGGCTGTTTTCCTCAAATTTGTCGATCAAGCGCAGCTTAAAGATTATATTGTTTATATTATCCAGGAACTGGCGGTAAACGCCAAAAAAGCCAATACCAAGCGGGTTTATTTTTTGGAAAAGAACCTTAATCTGGAGGACCCTGAAGACTATAAAGCGGGGATGGAGAATTTTAAAGAAGAAACCCTTGGCAATATCGCCCATTATCTCCAGATCCAAAAGGAAAAGGGCCTCTATATCAAGCTCATTCTCCAGGCCAAGCGGGATATCATCTTTATCGAGGTGAGAAACAATGTAGCGGTCACAAAGACCGAGCTTATCCGTATTCACGACAAGCTTGCCCGGTCCCGCCAGTTTGACAGCCTGGAAGACGCCCTTTCCCAGGTGCTGGACAGTTCCGAGGGCGCGGGCCTGGGGCTTGTTATCCTGGTGCTCATGCTGAAAAAGATGGGCCTGGACGAGGACTGTTTCGATATTCTCAGCACCGAAAAAGAAACAATAGCCCGCATAATCATTCCCCTGGCCAAGACCAAGGTTGAAAACCTGGCGATACTCTCCAATACCATCGTAAACAGCGTCAATTCCCTGCCCCAGTTTCCTGAGAATATCCTCCGTATCCAGCAGCTTATTGCCGACCCCGACTCGGACATGGGTTCCATTGCCCGCCAGATTTCCATGGACCCGGCGATGACCGCGGATCTGCTCAAGCTTGTCAACTCCGCCCAGTATATGATGGCCAAAAAAGTTGACAATATCTTCGAAGCGGCCAAGATGGTGGGTATCAAGGGGATCAGGAATCTCCTCTACTCCTACGGGACCCAGAAGATACTGGGCGATGATACCGACGACAAGCGGAAACTCTGGAAACATTCCCACCAGGTCGGGTTTTACGCCTACAACCTGGCGAGAAATTTCCACAGCAAGGACCGGACCGTGCTCGACGACGCCCATGTGGCGGGGATACTCCACGACATGGGGAAGATCATCTTTTCCAAGGCCCATCCCGAGCTGCTGGACAAGATCCGGAATTTCTGTATCGAAAAAGGGCTGCCCGCTTCTACCTTTGAGGAACTTTCCGCCGGCATGAACCACGCCGAAATAGGCGCCCTGGTAGCGGAAAAGTGGAATTTCCCGGAAAGCCTTGTCTGCGCTATCCGTTACCACCACGATCCCTTTTCGGCCCCGCAGGAATTCAGGGCTTTGACGGAGACCGTATACCTGGCCAACATGCTCTGCGAGTATGAGAACGGGGCGGTGGATTTTGAGCAGTTTGAAAGCCCGGTACTTGAAGCCATAAACCTTTCCTCCAAGGAGCGCCTCGACGCCATACTCCTCCGCTTCCAGAAAGACTTCCAGAACGAAGTTTAGCGTTTCCTGATTACACGGGCGCATCCGCGGGC
>JAIRZS010000137.1 GCA_031267115.1 Treponema sp. | reverse complement strand
AGAACCCGCTCTTCCTGGGTAAGCTGAACCTTGTATTGTTTTCCTCTCATTGCCCTTTCCCCTCCTCCTGAGAGTATCGGCTCTTTTTCTCGGCACTTTAGTTAAATCAGCCTACTAGGCACAGCCCGCGGCGGGGACATCGTGATAATGAACCTCCGCTTTACCGCTTGCCCACCATATCCCGGCCGTGGTATGCTAGCTGGTTATTACCGGCACTGATAAAGGAGCTGTAAAGATGAAACCAAAAACAAAAAAAGCCCTTATCCAGTTTATAGTCTTGTTTTTTGTCGTTAATACCGGCTATTTGCTTTTCCACATAAAAAGAGTGAGTTGTTATAGGACAGAAGGCATACTTGCGTTAGTCTTAAATGAGTTGGTGGCGTGGAATCTGACCGAAGCGGCAATACCAATAGTCAACGGGACCATAATCCTAAAACCCTGGACCCCGATAGTAACCGGAAGCGGTTCGAGAGAATCGATACGGGGGATTGACAACACAAGCGGGAGGAGTGTAATAGATGTTGAGCTGTTAGGAAACAAACTTAATAACAGAATTTCTTTTTTCTTATCGGATGGAATGATTCGCGAACTGGAATCGAAAAAGGAGCCCCAGCGGATTACCTTTGAAGGTATCGATTTTGAGATTTCTTCTTTTACGTTTGAGTATGATGAAGAAAAACGAGAGTTTGTTCTTAGGCAACTAATAGCAAGCAAGTTTAATGAAATAAGATTAAAAGATAATACTATAATTTACCCGGTAAACAACGGATCGGGACATTTCTTTTTTCACCCAACATGGACTACAAAAATACCCAAAGAAGATGGATATGATTTTTACAATACTTGGCATATGGATGCTGATTATGAAACTTGTGTGTTAAAGGCGTATAACCCAATATGGGATAGGGAAAAAGAACTTATTTCAATAGAATTCTGGCCTGGATGGGGCGGTGTTACTGTGTATTACGAAGGAGGCATTATTGAGCCCCAATACGACCTGTTTAACCTTGAAGAGGCAAATTCGAAAATAGTTCCATAGCGCAGTGTCGACTTGTTCGCCGGTCTTGCGATAGTAGCCAAGAATCCGGGTAATAGTTTCGCGGGAGACGGATAGAGACAGGCTTGTCCCTGATACGCCGTACTCCCCCAGAGATAATTTTCCTGTTTCAGTTTAATGATAAGGAGGCGGATACGTTTGGCAAGTGGCAGCCGTCCGGGCGGTCCCTCGTAGTGTCAACTTATTCAAAACCAGCCGGAAAACAGGCGTTCCGAGCGTACCCTTTCGCGGGTACGGGGTCAGGTGTCCAGCATGATCCGAATTATCTCCTTGTCGGTTTTGCGCATCCCTTCCTTGCCCAGGCGGTAAATGTTCTTAATGGTGTTTTCCACGCCGTGGGCTATAATGCCGTCGCCGCCGTAGAACTGCCGGCCGTTTTTGAACATCTCGTAGCCCAGTATGCCGGCGTCAACCGCCGCCGCGATCTTCGCCGCGCAGGAAGGTTTCGCGCCGTCGCAGACAATGCCCGAGGTAATGGCCAGGGCGTTTACCAGGGTATGCGCAATTTCTTCCATCCGGCCGCCCTGGAGATACGCGATGCCCGCCCCGGCGGCGGCGCCGGCGCAGACTACCCCGCAGTAGGCCGAAAGCCGGCCGATGCCGCTTTTAAGGTGCAGGGTAATCAGGTCGGAAACTACCAGCGCCCGGATAAGTTCTTCCCCGCTTTTTTTAAGGAACCCGGCGTATTCAATAACCGGCATGGAAGCGGTTATGCCCTGGTTGCCGCTCCCCGAAAGGATAATAACCGGCATGGCGCAGCCGCTCATCCTGGCGTCCGATCCCGCCGCCGCCGCCGCTTTGGCCCGGATTTTGATATCCCCGGTGTAATTAGAATTCAGCACTTTGCCGATGTTTGCCCCGTAGTCCCCCCTAAGACCCTCGGCGGAAATGGCGGAGTTATACTCAATCTGACGTCCGATAAGATCCTTGACATCGTCCAGTTGTACCGTGTCCGCAAAGCCGATAATCCCCTCCACGTCGAGCGTGGTCTGATTCGGGGTTTCCGCCCCTTCGTCTTCCGCCGCGAAAATCACGGCGCCGTTTTTTCCCATAAAAACGATATTGGTATGATCGCCGGCAATGTGTACCCGGGCGCTTTCCGGGCCGGCGTACAGGGTGATGTCGATATCCAGGACCCGCTCGGTATCCGCCACGCGCAGCTCGACGGGAACGTTCTTTAAAAAGGCCGCTATTTCCCGCCTTTGCCCGTCGCTTACCTCCGCAATGGCTTCAAGCTTTTTATCCGCCCTGCCGGCGACTATCCCGGCGGCGGCGGCGGCCCTGAGCCCCTTAAGCCCGCCGGTATTCGGCACGACCACGCTCTTTACGTTTTTTACAATATTGCCGCTGACCTCGACAAGCACCCGGTCGGGGGGTTTCCCCAGGATTTCCCCGGTTTTGGCCGCCGCGTAGGCAAGCGCCACGGGCTCGGTACAGCCCATGGCGGGGACAAGTTCCGCTTTTAGCAGCTCCAGATACCCTGGATAGCGAATATCGCCGGACAGCATAGGTTCCTCCTGGACAGCCCCGCCCCTTAGGGGGGAAGTCATTATCCCATAAAGGCCCGGTAATTGTAATACCGCGGTTTATCACCGTATCATTATCGCCGCGGGCGCCTTATTTCATTGACACCCGGAAAAAGCCCTCTTATAATCATCATGAAACCGATTGCATTTTAAAAGAAGGTACGTATGGCTATATCCTTTAACCCCGAACTGCTCGCCGATTTTGCCCGGTCCTATGGTTTTCACTATGATATTTGCGATCCCCGCACCCTGGTCCGGGATGTCCTTACCGACATGGAGCGGGGCCTCCGGGGCCAGAGCTCGCCCCTGCCCATGATACCTTCGTATCTTACGCCCGCCGCGGAAGTTCCCCTGGGAAAAACCGTGATTGCCCTGGATGCGGGGGGAACCAACTTCAGGGCCGCCAGGGTCTGCTTTCGGGAACCGGGAAAGCCCGAAGCCGCGGGAATGAGGAAGGCCCCCATGCCGGGAACCGGGGGAAGGGTGGGCGCGGAGGAATTCTTTAACCAGATTGCCGATCTGGCGGAACCCCTTATCAGGGAGTCGGAGGGCGGCGTGGAGGGAATCGGTTTTTGCTTTTCCTACCCCATGACGATGCGGGAAGACGGGGACGGCATTCCCACGTCGTTCAGCAAAGAAGTTGACGCCGCCGAAGTTATCGGCAGGCCCATAGGCCAGGGGCTTCGGGAGGCGCTGAAACGCCGGGGAGTTGCGGTTCCCGAGCGGATCGTCTTATTGAACGATACGGTGGCCACCCTGCTGTCGGGGCTGGGGCAGATTCCCGCGGACGGCGGGGACAACTCCGGCGGCCCCGCCGGGCGGCGGGGAACCAAAAAATACGAAACCCCGGGAGGGCCGGTGGTGGGCTTTATCCTGGGTACGGGATTCAATACCGCGTATCCCGAACGGGACATTCCGAAGATTGGGTTTCATTCCGCCGGGGCCCCCCAGATTGTGGTCTGCGAAACGGGAAACTGCGCCCTACGGTATCTGGGGGTACTGGACCGGGAATTCGACGCGACCACCAAGCACCCCGGCTCCTATACCATGGAAAAAACCACCGCCGGGGCATACCTGGGGCCGCTGACCTTTTACATCCTTAAGCAGGCCATCGCCGACGGCGTCCTTACGTTTAAGCGCGCCGCCGAATTTGCCGCGGGGCCCGTCCTGCAGACCAGGGACCTGAACGAGTTTATGTACGCCCCCCTGACCAGGGAAGGCCCCGTCGGGTCCCTTTTTGGCGGGGACGAACTGGACGCCGTCCGTTCCTTTGTATACCTTGCTTCCATTGTGACCAGGCGGGGGGCGATGTTCTCCGCGGCGGTGGTGGCGGCGGCGGTGGAACGGATGGACGCGGGGTACGATCCCTTTGCTCCGGTCCGGATTGCCGTGGAGGGAACCACCTACATGATCTATAAAGGAATGAGGGAAGCCCTGGAATCGAACCTGTATATCATGCTGAACAGGGAAAAGCCCCGGTCCTGCGTGATCGCCCCGGTGGAACAGGCATCCCTGTTCGGCGCGGCCGTGGCCGCCCTGTCCCGGTAACGGGGCCCCTGCCCTGCCCCACCGCGGCCCAACAAAAAACCCCTCCCGAAGGAGGGGGCGTGAAACCCCGGCGGAACGCCGGAGTTTCACATTGCGCCGGAACGGCGGATGGGTCCGCGAAGCGGACAACGCCAGTAGGGACGGCAGGCCGCTTTTTACCGCACTGTACTGCTACCTGTCGAAGGTCACAAATTTGTATCCGGAACCATTGCCGAAGCAATCAGAACTCCGAAGAGCGAAGCTTTGCTTTTATTTACCTCGATACAGGAGAAATTGTCCTTCAACATACCTATCCCAATTACTCGGTGCATCAGCATAGATACGGGCTTGTATAGACGTAACCTCTGCTCCGACTTTGGAAGTATACTCTGGTAATTTTGCTTGATCTATGGACTTTACCCCATTCGGTAGACACCATTAAGCAACCCGCCCTGAGTTAAACATAGCCGGCGCCACATAGTCAAGCGCCGAATGCAAGCGAAGGCGATTATAATACAGCTCAAGATACACAAACACTGCTTGTCTG
>JAIRZS010000022.1 GCA_031267115.1 Treponema sp. | reverse complement strand
TATTGCCTCCTGGGATATGTACCGGGGCGCGCTGGTATCCGACGATCTCAGCTCCACCCAAATTGTGGTACAACTGAACGCCACGGTTGAACATTCCGGCGACCCGGATGTTATGGCGGCGCTGTTGGAAATACGGGACATGGCAAAAGAAGCGTTCTCCGAATTTGCCGAAGTTTATACCGCCGGGCAGTCGGTAGTATCCGCTTCTTTAACGGAGGCGTCGTATGCCGATGTACAAGCCCTTATCCCGCTTGCGCTAGTGGTACTGCTGGGCATTCTGGTTATTTCGTTCCGGCGTTTCACCTATGTGATGCTGCCCCTCCTGACTGTACTGGTGGCAGTGATATGGAGCGTCGGCGCCATGCCGCTTTTCGGCGTCCGGCTTACCATGATGAGTATGATTCTGCCGGTTATCCTTATTGCCGTCGGGAGCGCGTATGGGGTGCATCTTATTTCCCACTACAAAGACGATACAAGCGGTAAGACATTTACCATCGAAGAACACCGGGACTTTGTGTTTAATCTGGTGCGCCGTCTGATAAAACCTGTCTTTCTTGCCGCACTGACCACCTTCGCCGGGTTTATTTCGTTCTGTTTTGCCCCGCTCACGCTGATGCGCGATTTTGGTATTTTTTCGAGCATGGGCGTTAGCGTCGCGTTCCTGACCGCCGTAACGCTTATCCCCGCGATTTTAATTATCCGCGGTCCCCGGGCGGTAAAAATAACGGAACGAAAAACGGCGCGGCGCGGCAATAGACACGCGGATACGGGCGCCAGCGCAAATGCATACGCGAATGCGTACGTACCCGCGCCTGAGTCAAAAAACTTCCTTTCATCCGCCATGACGAATCTGATAAACAGAAAGAAACCGCTGGTGTTTGCCGTAACCGCGCTGGTAGTCATTGTTTCGATTGCGGGCAGCACGAGGGTTGTTGCGGATAATTCGCTGGTTGAGTTTTTTAATCCCGCCTCTGAGGTAAGCCGTTCCGACCGTTTTATCCGCGAGCGTTTTGGCGGCTCCACCCAAATCATCGTGTCGGTGGAAGCGGAGAGCACGGAAACACTTTTGCATCCCCAAACCCTCGCCGCGGCGGAGGGCCTGTGCGCGTACCTCCGCGAGCGGGTCCCCGATGTGGGCAAGGTAACCGGTTTTCCGGACCTGGTTAAGCGCATGAACCAGATGTTCAATGTGGACGAGCCGCCCGAGGGCGTGCGGCAGACAGCGCGGATTGCCGGCGGCGGAATCGGCGCAAGTGAAGTCGCCGCGTTTGGCTTCGGGGATTTCGGATTTGATGATTTTGGCGATTTCGGCTTTGACAGAGCGGAGGATGGGGGCGTTGCGGGGGCGGACTACGGTTCGCCCGCTGCCCCCGCTGAGGGGGGTAGCGCAGGCCCGCAGGGCCGGAGCGAGGGGGGAGACGAGCCAGCTTCGCTGGCGGTCCCCCCTCCTGCTTCCTCCAAAACACCTGTTACCTTTGCCATGCTCAACGCCGCCATTGGGAAAAACGCTACCATGAGCGCGGACGGCCTCGTGCGGGAACTTGAGCGCATGACAAACTACGGGGGTTATTCGTATTACGAAATTCCGGCGGACCCGGCCCGGTACGGGAAAGAAACGCCGGAAGAACTGGGGCGGCTGGTGGCCAATTATCTGGTGCTGCTTGCCGGCGACCCCGGCGAAGGCTTTTCCAACGACCCCCTGGAACCGACTTCGTTTGAGATCATCGTGCTGGTAAACAGCAGATGGCAGGCGGACGCGGACAAAGTAGTTGAGGCAATCAACCGGTATGCGGCCGCGAATTTTCCGAAAAACGTAAGCGTGCTTGTCGGCGGTGGCGCGATGCAGCAAGGGGCAATCTCGACCCTGGTACTGAATTCGCAGATTGTTTCTATCTTTATAACCGTACTCATTGTGTTCCTCATTGTGGCCTTTTCCAACAAATCGGCGATGGCGGGTTTGATTTCCGCACTGCCCCTCTCAATCACCATTCTGTGCAATTTTGCCGTGATGGGCTTTCTCCATATCACCCTCAATATGGCAACGGCGCTGCTTTCAAGTCTTATCGTGGGGATTGGCATTGATTACACGATCCATTTTATGGAAGCGTACAAACGGGAATTCCGGGCAGGCGGCGATTATCTTTACCGGACCTATGCCACTTCCGGCAAGGCGATTCTGGTAAACGCCGTCTCGGTGGGGGCAAGTTTCGCGGTCGTTATGTTTTCGCAGTTCCGCCTTGTGGGGCAGTTCGGCCTTCTGGTGTGCCAGGCCATGTTTGTAAGCGCCGCTGTAAGCCTTACGGTTATCCCCGTACTGCTCGAAGCCATACGGCCAAAATTTATTTATGAAAAAACAGCGTAACGCGCTGCACGAGTCGGTTTCAAAACCAAAATCTTGAAACCGGCTTACTAAATTACCGAAGGAGTTTTAACATGAAACGAGTTGTTGTTTTGACGGCAATGCTGACGGCATTTACCCTCGCGGTCGGCGCACAGGAAAGCGCTGCGGAGATCATGGAACGGGCAAAGGGCCTGAGAGCGGCGCAAACCATGTCGACACGGTCGCGTATGGTGATTACCGCAAGGGACGGTTCCACCACCGAGCGCATGATTGACCAGTACGCCAAAGATGACGCGAGGGGTAACGCCCGGGCGATCATCGTGTTCCAGAGTCCCGCGACGGTGCGGGGCACGCGCTTTTTGACGATGGACAATGCGTCGGGGAAGTCCGATCAGTGGATATACCTGCCGGCCATTGGCAAGGTACGGCGCATTGCTGCATCCGAAAGCGGCGGCAATTTTATGGGAACGGATTTTTCCTACGACGATATGTCGATGATGGACCGCGATACCGGCCTCGACACCCACACCGTTTTGCGGGAGGAGTCCTTTAACGGAGCGGCCTGCTATGTTATCCAGTCGGCGCCCCTGGCGGAGGATTACCAGTATTCCAAAACCGTTTCCTGGATAGACAAGGCAAATTACCGGGTCTACAAAAGCGAGCTGTACAACAGGCGCGGGGCCCTGCTCAAGGTGATGGAAATGTCAGGGTACACCACCGTACAGGGACACGACACCCCCGCAGAGACCCGGGTCTCCACCGTAGCGGCAGGTACGTCCACCACCATCTACATGGACATCATCAAGTACGATGACCCGATACCGGAAAGTGTTTTTACCACCGCGTATCTTGAAACCGGGAGGGCACGGTGAAAGCGTCATCCTCGACGATGCGGCGCGTCCACGCGCTGCCGGCGGTTTCTTGCCTATTGTTTTTTGTCTCGTTGTCTCTTCCCGCTCAGGATTCCGGTTTCGGCTTTGGATTTGACGGTGAAACCGCGGAAGATCGGTCAGGCGGAGGCATACCGGGCAGCATGGCGCGTGCCGTCTCCATTGGCGGCGAAGTTTCCGCTTCGTTGTTGGGCTACGTTGACGATTTTGCGGAGGGCGCTTCCCACACACGGTTGGGCGACATATTCTCCGGCAAACTTAACTTTGCCGCGGAAACATCCCGGGCCGATGCGGTGATTAACCTGAACCTGCGGCCGCCGGCAGGTTCCCCGGCAACAGCGCCGATGGCGATTGATGAAGCATACCTCCGCGCGTATTTCGGCAGCCTTGACCTTGAAGGGGGCTTGCGGAAACTCACCTGGGGCAAAGCCGACAGCTTCGGCCCGCTGGACGTAATCAACCCGCTGGACAACTCTGAAATGACCGATCCCGGCGATGTGATGAATCTCAAAATAGCCCGGCCGCTCATCCACGCATCGTACCGCATCGGCTCCTTTTCCAGGATAGAAGGGGTCTTTGTCCCCACCTTTGAACCAATACGTCTTGCCGAAGAAGGCCGCTGGCGGCCGATCCAAATGGCGCAGTTGGATCAGCTTGCGGCGGCCGGCGTTCCGGTCAACCGGCCCGATACGGCAACCTTCGATTACGCCCAGGCTGGGGCGCGGTTCACCACAACCATAGGCCCCGCCGATGTCGGTGTGCAGTATTGGTACGGACGGCTCACAAAACCGGCGGTTACCATGACCTTTGCGCCATCTTCCCCGCCATCGCTTTTGCCTTCGGTGGTAAGCCTCGTGTACAACCCCTACCACCAAATCGGTGTTGACTGGGCGCAGGTCCTCTTCGGCTTTAACGTCCGGACAGAACTGGCGGCAAACATCACCGAAGATTTAAGTGGCGATGACGGTACGGTGTACAACCCGCACCTCGCGTGGTCCTTCGGCTTTGACCGCGACCTGTTGTGGGGCGTCAACCTCAACATACAGGCCAACGAAACGATAACGCTGCTGCACAACAAAATCGCGGGCAGTCCCCTTGATGTTGAAGCGGACGCCGGTATAACGTCCACCCAGATCATCGCGGCCCTTTCCAAAAAATTTTTCCGTGATGAGATTGAAGCGCGGGCCGCCCTTATATGGGAACCGGAGGCCGGGGATTTCCTGATTACACCGTCCCTGGTCTGGACAAAAGACGCAGTATCCGTCGAACTTTCGGGCGGCATTTTCGGTGGTAACGAGGATGGGCAATTCGGGCAGTACCGGGACAACGGTTTTGTAAAGGCGGGAATAGCATACACATTTTAGAAGTATCCCTCATGGGGATTATCCGTGTAAAACCGCGCCTGCATGTTGAACAGATCCGCGTAATAGCCGCCCCGCTCAAGCAGCGCATCGTGGGTTCCGGTTTCCACGACGGAGCCGTCTTTTAACACCACGATGCGGTCGCAAAAGCGGGTGCTGGACAGCCGGTGGGTGATGAACACCGCGGCCTTGTCTTTGACCATCTCGAAAAACCGCGTGTAAATCTCGTACTCCGCCCGGGGGTCCAGGGCCGCGGTCGGCTCGTCCAGGATAACCACCGGCGCGTCCTTGTACAGGGCCCGGGCAAGGGCCAGCTTCTGGGATTCCCCGCCGGAAAGCTCCACTCCGTCTTCCTCGTAGAACTTGTAGAGGTAGGTGTCCGTCCCCTTGGGCAGGGACGCGATCTTTTCATCCAGCCCCGCCTTCGCCAGGCTGTCCGCCATCTTCGCCGTATCCACGGGACCGTCCCTGAAGGACGTGATGTTGTCGGCAATACGGAAGGCAAAGAGTTTGTAGTCCTGAAACACCGAGGAAAACAGGCCCAGGTACTGCCGGTAATCGATCTCCCGGATATCGATGCCGTTGAGGAGAATCCGGCCTTCCGTGGGCTCGAACAGGCGCATGAGCAGCTTGATCAGCGTGGTTTTGCCCGCGCCGTTTTCGCCGACTATGGCGAGACGCTCCCGGCCGTTCAGGGTCAGGCTGACGTTTTTAACGCTCGGCGCGGTCTGGTACGGATAGGTAAAGCCGACGTTCTCCAGCGTAAAGACAGGGCCCCCGGGGCCGGAACCGGACAGGGCCCTGCCGCCCTTTTGTATACGGGACGGTATTTCCAGGTAGTCGAGGTAGTCCTTTATATATTCGCCGTTCACGCTGATGTCCAGGTACGCGTTCACAACATTTTGAAGGGTCCCGCTGAAAGTCTGGATCGCGCTGAGGTACATGGAAAAATCGCCCACGGTGATAAGCCGTTTTACCAGCAGCTTGAAGCCCAGGTAACAGTACATCGCCACATTAAGCCCGAACCCGGTTACATGCCGCAGCACTTCCTCCCGGATTTCCAGATTCCGTATCCGGTCTATGAAACGGTAGAAATCATTGACCGCATTCTGGTACATGACGGTTATGCCGCCGAGCATATCATAAACCCGCAGTTCCTTTGCGTTTCCCACATCCGAATCAAGGCCTCTGATATAAAAGAACTTTCTGTCCCCGGGGGCCATCTCCTTATCTATCGCGTACTGCGTGTTCCTCTTGGCGGAAGCCGCAATGGTATTGATCGCCGCAATGGCAATGACCACCAGCACTATCCACCATTCGATGCCCGAAATAACCCATAAAATACCGCCTATCGTTATCAGCCCCGACACAATCTGCCTGAAATTCCCGGCAAGCATATTAAAGCAGCCCCGGCTGTTTACCTTCAAGGCCCGCTGGCGTTTTTCCATGACGGCCTTGTCCAGGAGCATTTCATAATCAAGCTCGATGGATTTGGCGAATATCATGAATTCCATTTTGTTGGTAATCCTGTTGCAGTTGAGTATTGCCGATTTGGCAAGCACGGACGAAGCTATCTCGAGCACAAGGCCCAGGGCTAGGAGGATCAGCACCGGCGGCAAATAGTCCGCGAAGCGGGCGGCGTTGGTCAGCATGTCGATGGAGCTTTTGACGAGAAACATGCCGACAAAGGGCCTGGGAATCGAAACGACAATATCAGCGATATTCAGGAACAGGTAGCCCTTGTCCATCTCCCACAAAATCCGCAGCATCCTGCCGACATAGGCAAACCGCGTCCTGAACGTTTCAAAATGTTTCATACAAATCCTCCGTAAAAAGAGCGGCCTATGGGGGACTCCGGCGCACGGTAAACCCGGTCCGGGACGCCTCGGGGTACTCCGCTGCGGCCCGGGAAAGCAGGTACTCCTGGATCCTAAAGGGGCTTTCCCCCGGCGCGGGGTTCAGCAGGTTCCAATTGCCGTTTTCGTCGAGGATCCTGGCCTGGGTATTGTCACGGAAATAGGCTTCCAGAATTTCCCGCAGCCGCCGGCGCAGATTTTCCTGCAGAACCGGGAACATAAGTTCAACCCGGCGTTCCAGATTCCGGGGCATCCAGT
>JAIRZS010000320.1 GCA_031267115.1 Treponema sp. | reverse complement strand
TTTGCCATGGTGGTAGAGGTAAAATCCCTGCTGACCCTGGCGGACGTGAAGGACCACATGAAACGTATGGGGACGCTCCGGCAGTACGCGGACGCGCACCATGATACGCGCAAATATGTAAGCAGCGTATCGGGCGCCCTTATCGAGGACGAGGCGAGGAACTTTGCCCTGGAAAAGGGCATCTACGTGATAGAGCACACCGGGGAGACGATACAGATCAAAGTTCCCGGCAAGGTGCGCACCTGGTAGCAGGCCCGGTTCTGCTTTCAGGTTCTTTTTTAACCTCCTTACTTCAACTTCTTCGCCTGATTCTGCGCAAGGGATAGAAGCGGTATCCTTTTTTGCCTGCCGGAGGCAGGGAAAAAAGATACAAGCGGATAGCCCGGTTTCCGGCGCGAAGCGTTCTTTGCGCGCAGCGCAAAGAAAGGAAATGCGCCCAAATGGACGGAAATATAAAATTGCTCTCGGCCCGGCCCGAAGTGTGGCGAAAAAAGGCCTGAACGGTTATACTTTTACCAGATGGAAAATTTCTTCAGGCTCCGGGACGGCGCGCTGTTTCTCGACATCAAGGCGCGGCCCGGCGCTTCCAGATCCTGCCTTGCCGGGACGGTAAACGGTCGCCTCAAGGTGCAGATAGCCGGTGCCCCGGAAGACGGCAAGGCCAACGCGGAGCTTGCGTCTTTTCTTGCGGGGCTGTTCGGCTGCGCCAAACGGGAAGTCACAATCGCGGCCGGTGAAAGGTCCAGGCTTAAGACCGTGGCGCTGCCCGCTTCCTGCCTGGAGAAACTGGAAGTGATCTTGCGGGAAAGCGAAAATAAGTAACAGGCCCGGCCCGGCGGCAGCTCCCGGCTGAACTTGCACCGTGTTTTTAACGGAGGACAACAATGCGTATCACAATGAAGACGCCGCTTGTGGAAATTGACGGCGACGAGATGACCAGGGTACTCTGGAATCTGGTAAAGGAAAAACTGATACTTCCCTGGGTGGATTTAAAAACAGAATACTACGATCTGTCCCTTTCCAGCCGGGACGCTACCAACGACGAAGTTACTGCCGAATCCGCCCGCGCGATTCTGCGGCTTGGCGTGGGGGTTAAATGCGCTACCATTACAAGCAACGAGGCCCGTAAGGCGGAGTACGGCCTCAAGGCCCTCCACCCCAGCCCCAACGCTACCATCAGGGCGATCCTTGACGGCACCGTGTTCCGCAAGCCCATCCGGGTGTCCTGCGTCAAACCCAGCGTTTCTGTCTGGAAAAAGCCGATTGTAATAGGGCGCCACGCCTACGGGGATGTTTACAAAAACGCGGAGCTGGCCATACCCGGCCCCGGAAAAGTGGAGCTGGTCTACACACCCGCAGGGGGCGGCGCGGAACAGCGGATCACCGTTGCCGACATGAAGGGCGCGGGGGTGGCGCAGGGCATGCACAACCTGGACGATTCGATACGGAGTTTCGCCCGTTCCTGTTTCAGCTACGCCCTGGGCGAAAAACTCCCGGTCTGGTTTGCCGCGAAAGACACGATCTCCAAAACTTACGACGGCCGCTTTAAGGAAATTTTCAACGCTGTCTACGAAGGCGAATTCAGGGACAGGTTCGCGGCCGCCGGATTGCAGTACTTCTACACGCTGATAGATGACGCGGTGGCGCGGGCGGTTAAGGGGGAAGGCGGCTTCCTCTGGGCCTGTAAAAACTACGACGGGGATGTAATGAGCGACATGATCGCGAGCGCGTCCGGAAGCCTCGCCATGATGACCAGCGTCCTGGTCTCGCCGAACGGCGTTACCGAATACGAAGCCGCCCACGGCACGGTACAGCAGCATTACTACCGCTGGAAGAAAGGCGAAAAGACCAGCACCAACCCCGCCGCGCTCATCTTTGCCTGGACAGGCGCCCTTGCCAGGCGGGGGGAACTGGACGGCCTGCCCGGACTGGCCGCCTTTGCGGAAAAGCTTGAGGGCGCAGTCCGGCAGACCATCGAAGAAGGGGAAATGACCGGCGATCTTGCCGGGCTTGCCTCTCCCGCGCCCGCGAAAGCCCTTGATTCCTGGGAATTTGCAGACGCCGTCGGGCGGCGGCTCGCAGGCGTTTTTTGAACGAGACGGCGGCGGCCTAATGTTCCCGCAGCCGGTTCACAACACTTAAAACCGCTTTTAGGTTTTCATCCGCGTAGTGCCTTAAAATGTCCTGTTCCATCTCCGACAGGAACGAGTCCGCCTTGAAAAGTTCGTAGGGTTCTACGTCCAGCACAGATGCCAGTTTAACCAGCGTATTGGGGGAAATCCATGCCTTGCACCGCTCTATATCACTTAAAAAATTGGTCGATATGTCCAGTTTTTCGGCCAAGGCCAGTTGAGACAGGTTGCTTTTCAACCGGCAGCGTTTAATATTGCTGCCCAAAATTCCCCGGAGTTCCCGTTCTTCCACGAAAAAATTACCTTATACCGAAAAATTCTGGTAATGGCTTGACAAAATATCAAACAGCTAATAGTATAAAATATCGGTAATACCGATTTACTAAAGAAAAAACACCGAAGGGGGCCGATCCGGGTTTTATACCCGCCCAAATTTCCCGTTTTACGCCCCTAACGGGGGTGCGGAAACTTATTGGCGCCCCTAATACAGAGAAACAAGGGGGAAATATGAGTAAAAAAAATATTTGCCGGATCAGGCTGCCAATCGGGCTGTGGGCGCTGCTTTGCGCCGTACTCGCCGGTTCCTGTAATTTGCCGCCGGAGCCGGCTGGCGAAGAGGGGACCCTTACCCTGATCCTGCCAAGGGTAAGCGCTCCCGGAACCGCCGCCGCAGCCTCCCGCTCGGTCCTGGCGAACACATTTATCGGAACCCTGATATACCGGGTTACCCTTACCAACAGCTCCATCGGTACAACGGTTATTGACCCGGTAGGGGGCGGAACCACTGTTTCCCTGAAAACGGGGGATTGGGCCATAGAGGCTTTGGCCTATGTTTCAGGCGCTCCGGGTACCACGGTAGGTACCGGCGCCGCCTCCGTTACCATTGAGGCGGGGCAGGATACTACCAAAACGATTAGTATGTCCGTTGACCCGGCTTACGAGGCGGCCCTTTTGGATATCTATATCCACAATGAGGCGGAACTGCGGCGCATCGGGGCGGCGGCGAACGGCCTGGCCATAGACGATCCCGGCCGTACCTTTTATCTGGAAAACAGCATTGTCCTGGAGCAGCCCTGGACCCCCATAGGCAATGGCTCAACCCCCTTCAAG
>JAIRZS010000319.1 GCA_031267115.1 Treponema sp. | reverse complement strand
TGGCGGAGGTACTCATTGACTATATTGGTGATGGTCATCTTGCTCAGGTTGGTGTATTCGCATAAACGAGTGCGGGAACAGGGGCCGTACAGGGAAATAGCCCGCAGTATCAGGTATTTGTTATTTTCATTCATTGAATGATGATTAACACCCTTCAATATTCTCTCTCCGCGACAGCATACAGGCCATATCACCCTATTTATAAAAATATTCGACAAAATAAATTTGCCGAAACCGTTTCTGTTTTTTGACTCTCCTTGCAACAAACAGGCGGAATTAGCGAACAATTCAGGTTATCATGGAAAATTTGGGCTGTCAAGAAAAAAATTTATAAAATAACCGGAAAATTAAAAAAAGAGAACACTATAATACATAATTTTTACAAACAGAGAAAAAAGGCCGCGCCCCGCAGCCGCGCCGGATAACCCCCTGTTATACTGCGGCTTCCTCAATAATATTGAGGGTTTGCTCGGCACAGCGGTCCCAGGAAAAGACCCGCGCGCGCTCGAGCCCCAGGGCGCGGATTTCCCGGGCGGTATCCCGGTCGGAAGAAAGCGTAACCATGCGGTCCGCCATATCTTCCGGGTCCAGGGGATCGAAGTAGAGGGCGGAATTTTCGGCCGTTTCCGGAAGCGATGCGGCCCGGGCGCAGGCAACCGGAACGCCCGTTGCCATAGCCTCGAGGACGCCGAGGCCGAAACCCTCGTACATGGAGGGGAATACCGCGAAATTCGCCCCGGCGTAGAGCTCCGGAAGGCTCTCCGCGGGGAAGTGGCCGGTAAAAAAAATATCGCCCCGGTGGGGGCTTAACGCGGCCGCTTCCTTAATCCTCTCCGCCCCGTGGCTGTCGGCGCCGGCCAGAACCAGCCGATGGGGGTATTTCGTCCTGTCTTTGAAGATTTCAAACGCCTTGATAAGCCTGACGTGGTTCTTTATCGGATGATCCAGCCGGGAAACATAGATAATATAGGGCCGGCGAAAGCTGAAAGGCTGGATCAGGACAATGCTTTCGTCGCTTCGGGGGCGCGGGTAAAACCGGGAATGATCCACCCCGTTATTCACCACGTCGATCCGGGATTCTTTGACCCGGGCAAGCTCCACAAGTTCCTGCTTGACCCACTGGCTTACCGCGATAATCCGGTCAAGGTTGCGCAGCGCATTGGGAAGTATCATCCGGATCACGCCCAGATGTTCCCGGGTCTTGCGGGTACCCCAAAAAGCGGCCATATCGTGAACCACCCCCACCGACGGCACCGGGGAACGCCAGGGCAGCCGTTTATGGGCAGCGGGGAAAAAACAGGCCGAATATTCCCGCAGGCGGGAAAATTCAGGATACTTGAACTGGTGCCAGAGGGAATTCGCCGTAGTACCCTCCACAAAACACTGGGCGATAAATTCCAGGCCTTCCGCAGCCGCGCCAAAGGAAAAGCGGTCATATTCCCAGCCGAAAAGCTCAAATCTCGCGCCGGACGACGGGGGAATCCGCTTTAAAAACTGCGAGACATAGACACCCACTCCGGATTTGCCGCTGTCACAGGCGAAAGTGTCTATTCCTATCTTCATCGTATGGGCATTATACACAGCAGGAAGGCCCGCCGCAAGCCTTCGGAACCCCGCAGCATCCCCAGGCCTCCGCCCCGCCCGCGCTTACGTTTCACAATACCCCACAAAACCTGCAAAGGCCCTGCTAAAACTCCGCGGTTTTCGCCTTTTCAAACTCCGCCTCAATTTCCGCCGAAGGGCCGGCGGTAAGAAGGCTCACGATCCAGATAACCAGCGCGGAAATAATAAAGGCCGGAAGCAGCTCGTAAATCGCGAACACGCCGCCCGCCTTTGCGATGATATTCTTCCACACTATGACCATAACGCCCCCCGAAAGCATACCCGCCACAGCCGCCGGGAAGGTAGTCCGTTTCCAGAAAAGGCTGAACAGGACAAGCGGCCCGAAAGCCGCGCCCAAGCCGGCCCACGCGTAGGAAACAATGCGGAAAATAGATTCGTTGTCCGAAAGGGCCAGAATCACGCCGAAGACCGTTACCGCCAGCATGGCGATCCGGGCAATCCACATAATCAGAGCCTCGTCGGCGTCCTTTTTAATAATCCCCTTGACTATATCGTTGGACACCGCCGAAGATGCGATAAGCATATAGGAATCGGAAGAACTCATGGAAGCCGCCAGAATGCCCGAAACAACAACGCCCGCTATAAGGGGCGGGAAGAAACGGGTACTCAGATGGATAAAAATAGTCTCCGACTCCCCCGCGCTGGCCAGGAGGCCGGGCAGATAGGCCCGGCCCACAAGGCCGATGACAATGGCCGCGAACATGGAGAGGAAGCACCATACCACCGCGATATTCCGGGACTTGCGGATATTGGAGGTCTTGTTGATAGCCATAAAACGGAGCAGCACCTGGGGCATCCCGAAGTAACCCAGCCCCCAGGCCATAGTCGAAATAATAGTAAGAAAACCGTAATCAGCCCCGGGGCCGAAAAGGGGGACGCCGTTAGCCAGTTTTTGAACGCCGCCGGCAGTATCGGGGGTCGCGATGCCGAAAATATCCAGAAACCGGGGGAAATCCCCCAGGTTTTCCGCCGCCGCGCCCGGGCCGCCTGCATGGAAAAGCCCGAAAACCAGAACCAGGAACAGGGCGCCTATCATAAGGAAGCCCTGAATCAGGTCGGTAGCGCTTTCGGCCAGGAACCCTCCCAGCAGGGTGTAAACCGTAACAAGCGCCGCCCCCAGGATCACCATAGCGGCAAAGTATTCCTCCGCGCCAAAGACATAGCCGAACAGCTTGCCAAAGGCGACAAACTGGGAACTGGCATAAATCGAGAAAAATATAATAATAATCAGGGCGGCAATGGCTGAAAGAATGCGGCGCTTGTCATGGAACCGCTTGCTGAAAAAGTCGGGCAGGGTAATAGCGTTGTCGGCAATCTGCGAATAGGTACGCAGCCTTTTAGCCACGACAGCCCAGTTGATCCAGGTACCGATAAAAAGCCCCAGGGCGGTCCAGAAGGCCTCCCCTATGCCGGTAAAGTAGGCGACGCCGGGCAGCCCCATAAGGAGCCAGCCCGACATATCCGAGGCCTCCGCGCTCATAGCGCCAACCCATGGCCCAAGCCCCCGTTTCCCCAGAAAATATTCCTCGGGATTAGTGTTGCTCCGCCGGGCGTACCAAAGACCGATAAAAACCATCGCCAAAAGATAGGCCGCCATCCCGACGAGAGTCTGCATATTTGCCGATGCCATAGTTCCTCCTTATATTAGCGGAATACTACAAAAATTCCTGTATTAGGTCAAGCCGCGCGTTACAGCCATCACGGATAAGGGGCGGAAAGCGGGAATCTCCGTTATCCAGAGGGGGGGCCTGTTACCGGGCCGCGGGCGCAAACCAAAAGGGCCTTTTTCCGGCCCCCCTGCGCTCCAGCCTTGCCGTATTAGGTGCGGAGTTTTGCCTACGGCAAAACTCCAAGGCCCCTACGGGGCCAAAAGACTTGACGCCGTAGGCGGCAAGTCTTACGCTACCCCCCCGCAAGGTGCC
>JAIRZS010000303.1 GCA_031267115.1 Treponema sp. | reverse complement strand
AAGTGAGGCTGTTCCAAAACTTCAGTTTTTGGAACAGCTTCCTTAGATTTAGGGGAAAAACCGGGCTTTTGGCCGGTTTTTCCAAGAGCCTGGCCAAAACCAACCGGGTTTTGGAACAGCCTCAAGTGAGCAATTCTTCCAGCGCCTTTTCCGCTTCGGCAATTTCGTCGTAGGGGCGGGTACATCTGGCGTATATAATTGAATTCTCGTGCCCCTTCCCCAAAAGCAGGACCATATCCCCGGCGGCCGCCAGGGAAAAAGCTTTGCGTATCGCTTCGGGCCGGTCGGGGATGAGGAAGAGATTCTCCCCCCTTTTAGCGGTTTTCACGCGCGGCCCCCCTGTTTCCAAAGGCCCCCCGGCATCGGCCCCGTCAATGCCCCGGGCTATCTCTTCGAGGATGTCCATGGGTTCTTCCCCCCGGGGGTCCTCGTCGGTAAGGATCACGATGTCCGACCATTTCCAGGCAATGCGGCCCTGCTCGCTCCGTTTCGCGGTATCCCGCTCTCCCGCCGAACCGAAAAGGCTGATGATCCTGTTCCGGCCAAACCGTTCGCGCAGGGGCGGGAATATGGTGTTGAACGACGAGGGGGTGTGGGCGTAATCCACAAGCACCTCAAAAGCCTGGCCCTTGTTTACCGCGGTCATGCGCCCCCGGACGCTCTTGAGGCGCGGGACCAGCGGCGCCAGTTCCGCTGCGGGCAGGGCGAGTATGCGCGATACTGTCAGCAGCGCGGCAAGCACATTCCCCGCGTTAAAGGCCCCGGGCAGCCTGTCCTCGATTTCAAGCATAGCATCGCTGCCCGCGTCCCGGACCTGGTAGCGGTTCCCTTCCGCGCCGCTTTCGATGCGGGCCAGGGAAAGATCTGCCGCGCCGCCCAGGACGCTGTGCGAAAAAACGGGGAAGCCGCCCGATCCCCTCGCGCCCGCCGTCCGCGCCGCTTCCGCGAAAAAGGCGGCGTTGGGATCGTCGGCGTTTATTACGCCGAAGGCGGGGATTTCGGCGGGCGCGCCCCCCCCTCCGCCGCGGCCTGCGGCTTTTGCGTGGGGAAAGCGGCCAAGGGCGCGGAAAAGGTTGGCCTTGTCATCGCGGTACTGTTCCCAGCTGCCGTGGAATTCCATATGTTCGTGGGTTACGTTGGTCATCACCGCGGCATCGAAGGCTACGTCCCCCAGCCGGTTGGTGCGCGGGGAAAGGCCGTGCGAGCTTGACTCGATGACCGCGTATTCCGCGCCGCGATCCAGCATCATGGCAAGCAGGCGCTGGACAGCCGTCGCTTCCGGCGTGGTCTGGTGCTCGCTGTTCCACTCCGCCTCGGTCCCCAGGGAATACTGCACCGTGCTGATAAAGCCCGCTTTTTTCCCGAGGAGCCGGAGAATCTGCCAGATCAGGTAAACCGTGGTACTCTTTCCCTCGGTACCCGTTACCCCGATAACGCCCAGACGCCGGGACGGACTCCCGTAGTAGGCGTCCGCGATAGGGGACATGGCAAAACGCGCGTCTTTTACCCGTATGTACGCCGGCCCCGCGGGAAAAGACCCGCTTTCGCCCTGGTACACGACAGCCGAGGCCCCGCGCTTTACCGCGTCGGGAATAAACGCCCGTCCGTCGGCGTGCAGCCCCGGCAGGGCGAAGTAGCAGCAGCCTGTTTCAACTTTGCGGGAATCGTACTCAAGCCCGCTTATCCCGGTATCGCCGCCGGCGCAGTCAATAACGCCCGCCCGCTCCGCGGCATCCGGCGTAAGGAAGGCCGATAATTTTTGCGTGCCTGTCATAGCGTCTCTCTGTTATATCTCACCGTTATAGTAGTAGTAAAACCATCTTTCCGCTAAAGTCACCCGCCGCGCTCAAGCGGCCCGGGCTTTTCCCCGAATACAATAGCGGTAAAGGTTAAAAGATCGGCCCCCGGTTTTTCCCAGGATTTGGGCGGGACGCCGGCTTTTACGCAAATATAGTCCAGGTATTCGCCCAGGTCCCAGCCCTGCTCAAGCGGGACCTGGGGGAGGAGCACCCCGGAACGCCCGGCATAGCTCAGGTAAAGCCCGTGCACGCCCACCTTGATCTGCCGGGGATCGGGGCAGCTTTCCATGGGGGAAAGGGCCGATATTTCAATATCGCAGCCGGAAAGCTCCCCGCTGCCGAGGGGCGGGAAGCGGGGGTCGTGAAAAGCCGCCTCCGCTGCCATGGCCCTTACCGTCTCTTCCAGCGGCCCGGCGGCGCTCATCCGGCCTATACACCCGCGCAAATTCCCCTTTTTATGGAGGGTGACAAACGCGCCGCAGGGCCGCCCAAGCGCCGATTTCCCCTCCCGGATCGCCTGTTCCAGCTCCCCGCTCCGCCTGTACCGGGGCGCCCTGTTTTCCAGCGCCGCCGCGATAGTTTCCCGGGCATCAGCCAGCAGGGCCAGCCGCTCCTCGCCGCTAATCGCAAAATCCATGGAATAAGTATAATCCCGGACGCCGGTTTCGGCAATCTTTCGGCAATCGCGGTTTGGAGCGCGTGATTTTAGAATTTCCCGCTTATATTCTACCTGGCTGCCGGCGTTTCAATGTTTTTCCTTGACAGTAATATTTGCGGGGATATATGTTTAATACAACACCTTGTGTTTGCAAGGTTAAAGCAGCTTTTCCGGAAACCGGAGTTTTGGAAAGGCCCCTTGTGTATACAAATTTTCCAATATTATTGCGGTGAATCACCTTCAGGAGGAATTTATGGCAGATTTAAAAGGCAGCAAAACCGAGATAAATTTACAAACGGCTTTTGCGGGGGAATCGCAGGCCCGCGGCAAGTACCATTACTTTGCAGCGAAGGCCCGGGAAGAAGGCTATCCGCGGATTGCCCGGATTTTTGAAGAAACGGCAATTAACGAGCAGGAACATGCAAAGATATGGTTCAAGCTGCTTGACGGAATCGGGAATACCGAGACGAATTTAAAAGAGGCCGCCGGGGGCGAAAACTATGAGTGGACCTCCATGTACGCCGAATTCTCGAAGACAGCGGAAGCGGAAGGCTTCAAGGATATCGCGGCGCGTTTCAGGCAGATCGCGGAAATTGAAAAGAAACACGAAGAACGCTATCTGAAGCTCCTCAAGGGCATTGATAAAAAGCAGGCCCCCGCGAAGGGCAATATCGTAACCTGGCAGTGCGCCAATTGCGGGAATACGATCGCCGCCAAGGTCGCGCCCAGAGAATGCCCTGTCTGCTCATACGCGGACATTCCCTGGTCTGGCCTGCAAGCCTATATCCCGGCGGAACCGGATATCTAACAGCCCGCCTGCGGATTTCGCCCTCATGCGCGGGTATTTTGTTTTGGGCGCATCCGCGGGCTATCCGCTTGTATCTTTTTTGCCTCCGGCAAAAAAGGATACCGCTTCTATCCCTTGCGCGGTTCCGTGCAGGGGCTTTTCTTTCCAATATGTAACGGCAGACCGGGCCATAGGCATAGGCTCGATCGCCCGATCCCATATATTTTTCCCGCCTGAATCCAGGCGTGTGTTTTAAATCCGGTTAAAAACTCCCGGCAACATTCCCGCCGATATTTACACGCTAAAAAAACATGGTCAAATATCCCGGCCGAAAAGTTTTGACAAGATAATAAAAATGGCTCTACAATTAGGAAAACTTTTTTAGGAGGCAGTTTATGTCTGTGTACTTA
>JAIRZS010000280.1 GCA_031267115.1 Treponema sp. | reverse complement strand
CCAGGCTTTTCTTTGAATTCCTCAGAAATTCCCACCGCCGGTGATCGGAAATAAAAATAAGCATAGACTTTTTCTTTAGACCGCAACACGCCGTCCTGTATTTCGATTTCAGTGATACTTGTACCTTCCAGGATCTTGTCTTTCACCCATGGGTAATCATTAAATACGTTGCTATTTTTGGCAATATCTTTTAGTTCTTTTTTATTCGGAACCCATCCATACCGCTCGCCCAAAAGCCCGATGAAAAAAGGATGGGTGTTTCCAATCTCCGTAAGGCAGATATCCACAACTTTGCCCTGCTTCGACTCTTCCTCGCTTATTCCCCAGCGCAGATCCAGTTCCTGCAAAGCAACATCCCGCTCGGCGCAGTAGCGTCGCAGTGATGGGAACACGTTCTGCACGAGGTAATCCCGCTCGGCCTGCATGTCGCGGAAAGTTGATGAGATGAAAATACGTATCTGGCGTTTTTCAATCAGGTTAGATGACATGTATTCTTTTTTCATTTGTTATTCTCCATTTTATTGGAAAGCGCGGGTGTAATACCCCGCCCTTTAGGGCGAATTTTTTACCACCGCATAAATTGCGGGGTATGAAACCGCGCAGTATTGATAATTTCCTATCCCACGACAGATTTTTCGAAGAAAAATCTGATACCTCGCCCTTCAGGGCGAGGTAGTTCATTTGTTTAAACATTATACTAACAATTGCAGCCCAAATTACACATAACGTACCGGTTGCATGCGATATTTGGAGCGGAGAAAAACCGCACAAAGGCCATAGGCCATAGGCCATAGGCCATAGGCCATAGGCCATAGGCCGACTGCTGTTTTATCATTTGGATCACTATTTCCATCAACCACCACAAAAGTTATTTCAGGAACGTTTATTGTCACAGGAACGGTCTTGGGTAAATATAATTTCTTGTATTCATTTTTATAATCAAAAATATTATCCATAAATGCCTCCATTTATTTTAAAATATCCTCTTTTAAAAATTTTGTCAACATTTTTTCAAAAAAAATTTGGCGGGTATTTCGCAAAGGTGCCAGGCACCAAATTTCTGGATAATTTTTTATCGAGAAAAACGGTGCCTGGCACTTTTTTCCCCCTACTTTTTTAACTTCTTTTACTTTTTTGACTTTGCGGTAAAATAAATAGCGGTAAAATTCTTCACTACGGAACCGCGCAAGGGATTGGAGGGGTGCGGAGCAGACCCGGCGCGAAGCGCCGGGGCCGGAGCGCGTGAGCGCGGAGCCCCGAAAAGCCCGGTCCTGCCGCGCAGGCGGCAGGATGCGCCCAAAGTGTTGAATTACTGCTGCCCGTCCACCCCCGCGCCGAACAGGGCCAGGTCGTAGCGCGCGGGATCGGCGGGGCAGAAACCGCGCAGTTTTTCTGTCAGGGCGACGACAGCTTTTCTGTCGTTCGCCTTCCGCGCCGGATCGAGGAGGCCCAGGCTCCGGGCGACGCGCCCTACGTGGAGGTCAAGGGGTATGCAGAGGGAAGCGGGGGATATGCTTTCCCAGAGGCCCAGGTCTACCGGCCCTTCCCGGCGCACGAGCCAGCGGAGGCTGAGGTTGAGGCGCTTGCAGGCCGACGCGGAACCGGGGTCGGCGATGTGCTTGCTGAAACGCCCGCCGTTCGCCCGCGCCATGGCGTCCCGGAAAAGGGCGATGCCGTCCCAGACGCCGACTTCGCCGCCGGACGCGGCGGGCGCGAAAACCGCTTCCAGGCTCCCGTAGTTTTCATAACAGTATTTGAAGCCGCGGCAAAAGTATTTTAGATCGTACTCGAAAAAAGTGCGGTGTATGGGGCCGTCTTTAAGCCCGCGGTAATTACCCTTCATCACATAACTGTAGGGGCTTGGGCCGAGAAGGCCGAACATTTTTTCCGCAGAGCGGAGTATAAGATCGCGCCTCCCCCAGGCGATGGCGGACGCGAGGAAGGCGGCGATTTCAATGTCGGCGCGGGACGAGTAGCGGCGCGGGAACTGTACCGGATCGCCCGGGATAAATTCGGGCCGGTTGGCCTTCCGGTACCACTCCTCCAGTTTTTCTTTAAGACGGCGAATAGTTGGGCGACTCCTGCGTGATGGTTACATCGTGAGCGTGGCTTTCACGGAGGCCCGCGGCGGTGATCTTCGTGAACCTGCGGTACTTTTTAAGCTCGTCGATATTTTTGCAGCCGCAGTAGCCCATGCCCTTTCTCAGCCCGGATACAAGCTGGTGGAGGTAGTTCCGCATCTCGCCCTTGTAAGGCACCCGGCCCTCTATGCCCTCGGGGACGGGGCTTTCGTCCTTGCCTATCTGGTAGCGGTCCCCGCTGCCGTCGTGGATCGCGCCCATGCTCCCCATGCCCCGGTATTCCTTGTAGATCCTGCCGTCGTAGATGATCTCGCTGCCCGGCGATTCCTTGAGGCCGGCAAACAGATTCCCTATCATCACAACATTCGCACCCGCGCCGATGGCCTTGGTAACGTCGCCGGAAAATTTTATGCCGCCGTCGGCTATTACCGGGATGCCCCTGCCGGCCGCCTCTTCGGCGCAGTCCCACACCGCGGTGAACTGCGGTACGCCGACTCCGGCCACCACCCTGGTAGTACAAATACTGCCGGGCCCTATGCCCACCTTCACCGCGTCGGCCCCCGCCTCGATAAGCCGCCGCGTTCCTTCCCGGGAAGCTACATTCCCGCCGATTACCGGGATGCCGTAAGTGTCCTTGATTTTCCGCACCGCCTCCATCACATTCCGGGAATCCCCGTGGGCCGTGTCGAGGACTACATAGTCAACCTTGGCGTTTTTAAGCAGGGGCATACGGATGTCGCAGTCCTGGGGCGAAACCGCCGCGCCTACAATAAGCCGGCCCCCCCGGTCCGTGGCCGCCAGGGGGAACCTGTCGTGCTTTTCCATGTCCTTTACCGTGATAAGCCCCGTCAGCTTCCCTTCGGAATCCACCACCGGCAGTTTTTCTATACGGTGCCGGTCAAATTTTTCGCGGGCGCTGGACACCGTCGGGATACCCTGCTCCACTACCGGGTCCTTTGTCATCACGTCCACTACCGAAAGCGAGTCGTCCCTGCAAAAGCGCAGGTCCCGGCTCGTGATAATCCCCACGAGCCTCCCCTCCCGGTCAAGCACCGGCGCGCCGGAAACATTGAACCGCTCCATCAGGTCCTTCACATCCCGGACCTTGAAATCTTCCCCCACCGTAACAGGGGAATCGATGATCCAGTTAAGGTAGCGCTTCACCGCCGCCGCCTGCGCGGCCTGTTCTTCGGGGCTGAGGTTCCGGTGTATGACCCCGGAGCCGCCCTCAAGCGCAATGGCAATGGCAAGCTTTTCCTCGGTCACCGTGTCCATTGCCGCCGAAATGACCGGCACATTGAGCCTTACACCGGCGCACAGAGTGGTCCGTACGTCGCAGTCCTTCGGCAGGATGTCGGAATGCCCCGGCAGCAAAAGAACATCGTCGTAAGAATACGCTTCTTCAAATATCATCTTTAATACGCTCCATAAATTAACAATTAATAATTAACAATTAATAATTAATGATGAGCAGTTAGCAGTTAGCTCCCTGCTCTTTGCTCCCCGTTCAACCTCTCAGCTTTCTTCCATTATTCATTATTCATTGCTCATTACTAACTGTCATCAGCTTCCGGTATTTGGCCGAAAGTTCTTTCGCTTTTTCCGCGGCAAGGCCCCGGTAGCGTTCGGGCTGTTCAAAGAAAGACAGCGCCTCAGCCCTGTTTTGAACAATGCCAAGTTCCGTCATCTTTTCCGCAATCCGGCCCAGAACAAATTCGTCGCCGGACAGGGCCGCCGCGAAACTCAGCCCTTCTTTCTCCGCCCTCAGCGTAATCCTGCGGATCATCTCGTGCGCGTCGGAAACACCGGATTCCGCGAGCAAAATATACGCGGGTTCGGCAAGCACCCCGCCCGGAATCCCGCCCCGGCCCGGCTCCCCGGCACGGAGATTCGCGGACAGCCGCTGCCGGTCCACGCCCAGGCCCTCGATAACGGAAATCATGCGGCTCACCGCCAGGGCAAAGCCCGCGATATAGTCCGCCGTAAAACGCTGGCTCGCCGAATTGGAAAGGTCCCGCTGGTGCTCGCTGATCTGGTCCATAAAAAAAGTCGTCACGCGCGGCATAAATGCCTTCCAGAGACTCTTTACATGTTCCGAATTCCAGGGGTTGCGCTTCTGGGGCATAGTGGAAGAACCCACCTGGTCCGGGGCAAAACCCTCGCGCAGTTCCCCGATTTCGCTGCGCTGCAAATTGCGCAGATCGTCGGCCAAGTTCGCGATAATCCCGAAAGCCGTGTTTATTTCCAGAAGCAGCCTGAGAAGGTATTCAGGCTCCACAAGCTGGGTCGAATGTTCCGACGGCTCAAGCCCAAGCTCGCGAAGGTAGCGGCGTTCCAGTTCTTCGGGGTCCCTGACTATCATGCTCGTGGCGTTGTAAGCGCCCACAGCTCCGGCCAGCTTCCCCCTCAGCGTCAGTGAAAGGCGGTCGATTTCCAGAATCGATTTCCCAAGCCGCGACACATATTCCGCCATAGCGAAGCCCACCGTAATAGGCACCGCGTGCTGGCCGTGCGTGCGCCCCACCTGGGGAGTCTCCGCCTCGCGCCCGGCAAAGTCGCAGAGCAGGATTTCCAGGCGGCGGAGCAGGGGCAGCACCGCTTCCCGCGCCGCGCCGCGTACCCGGTAGGCCAGGCTCGTGTCCAGAATATCAACGCTCGTAGCGCCCAGATGGACCAGGGGCGCAAGCCCGGCGGGGACCCTGGTTTTCAGCACATTCACCAGGGCGCGGATATTGTGCCGGGTCTTTTCTTCCTCCGCGTAAACATCGTCCGGCCCGATCCCCGCGCCGGCCCTGTCCAGCGCCTCCCGCAGCTCAGGCGTCAGCCCGCCGCGCAGGGAAAGATGCGCCGCCACCAGCGCAAGCTCCGCCTTCACGCAGGCAGCCACCGACGCCTCCTCTGAAAGCCAGGGAACCAGCGCGTCAAAAACAGCCTTTTCGGAGATAGAATACCGGTGATCCAGGGGGGAAATATTCCGGAAAATATTGCGGGCTTCCATACATGATTATAAAATTTTCCCCGGCGCTTTGTCTACCGGCCCTCCGCCCCGCCTTCCGGCAAGTCCATAATACGAATATGGGCGCATTTTTGGCGGCAAGCCGCCAAAAACCGGGCTTTCCGGGGTTCCGCTTCGCTCCATTCTTTGCGCCTGGCGGCGCAAAGAACGCTCACGCGCCCCTCCAATCCCTTGCACGGAATTATACGGAGAAACGAACAGCAAAGTAAAAAAATC
>JAIRZS010000181.1 GCA_031267115.1 Treponema sp. | reverse complement strand
CGGCCCCGTTACAAGACCCTCTTTAACGGTACGTCGGACGCCGACGGCGACGGGAAGATTGATCCCAACCTGGCCGGGGAGAATCCGCCCTGCCGGACGATCAACGCCAACAAAGACTTTATCGCCACCCGCCTGGGCGACGCCAAAGCCTTTATCGACGCCATCGCCGAAGCGGACAGGCTTATCCTGGCCAATCCCGTGGCCGCGGACATTGTGGACATTGCCGCGAAGTATGTAACCGTTGACCGCCAGGCGATCATCAACAGCAATCCCAAACTGGGCTTTACCACCCAGCTTGCCACCGCGCAGCTTAAAGGCTATGCCGACGCCCTGGTCCGCCAGGGAACCATCGACCAAAACCCCGGCGACAGCCTCTTTGCGCCTGAGTTCAAGGGGATTACCTGGTAAAAAGAAAGGTGAAGTGAGAGGAGTGAAGAGAGGACATTCTCCTCTCTCTGCTCCTCACTCTTCACACTTCCGCAGCTCATCATCACTTGCGTCTTTTGTAAAATTCAAAAGTTCATATACGTTAACCGGCTTGTTGATTCCCTTAAGTTCCACCCGGCCAAGCCTTCGGCAGAGGAAATCATCCCCGGCGGCGTTGCGGGTACTTTCGGAAATCAAAATCCAGGTACCGAACCGTTTGTTAAGCTCCTCCAGCCTTGAGGCGATGTTCACCTCGTTTCCCATCACCGTATAGCAAAGCTTCCGCTCGCTTCCCATATTTCCTACCACCATGTCGCCTGAGTTAATACCGATTCGGGAATACATTGAGCAGGGGATGATTTTCTCGCGCAAAAACAGCCCGTTCATTTCCCGTTCCCTGCGCTTCATCAATATCGCCGAGGCGCAGGCGCGGGAGGCGTGGTCCGCCTGAACATGAGGCGCTCCGAAAAAAGAGACTATCGCGTCGCCCACATATTTGTCGATTACTCCCTTCTGTTCTATAAGAATGTCGCTCATGCCGGTCAAATACCGGTTAAGCAGGGCAACAAGCTTTTCCGGTTCAAGAATTTCGGCGATAGACGTAAACTTTTGAATGTCGGTAAAAACAACCGTCATGTTTTGCCTGGATCCGCCCAAATGCAGCCGCGAAGGGGCGGCGATGATTTCCCGCGCCACTTCTTCCGAAAGGTAGGACGAAAACAGTTTTCGTAAGTTTTTGTTGTAATAATCAAGACGCCTGCGCTGATCTTCGAGTATTCCGGTCTGGAGGAGAAGCGCCTTTTTTTGATTCTCTATAAGCAAGTGCACTTCGATTCGTTTTAAGAGCAGCGGCGGTACAAAGGGCTTGGTGATGTAGTCAACCGCGCCCAGCGAAAGACCGTCAAGCTCGCTGCCGGAATCGCTTTTGCCCGTAAGAAAGATCACCGGAATATCCGCCGTAGCGGGATCGGACTTCAGGCGCCTGATAGCCTCATAGCCGTTCATTCCGGGCATGTCGATGTCAAGGAGAATAAGCGACGGCTTTTTTTCCGCTAGGAGATCGAACATCCGCGCGGCGCCCGCCGCCGTGTATACGGCGTAGTTTTCCGTCAAAGCGCTTTTTCCCGCCCGAAGGTTCGCCGGGTTGTCGTCAACTAAAAAAATCACAGCTTTTTCCATTTATGGATCTCCCTGAAAGAATCCGTTGAGCGCATTGACGGCAAGATCGTAGTCGCCCGATAAAACGTGGTCCGATATTTTTTCAAAACGTTCGCGCGCTTGTCCGCCTAAAGACAGCTTTTCAAGCTCGTTCAATAAACGATCGATTGACTCAATGTCTTTTGACTCAAGGGCGGGCTTAAGAGCCGTTAAAGGTTTTTTAAGCGCGGTTGGAGAAGCGGCGTCCGCGTTCCCGTCCGCGTGAGGCGCAACGTTCTTTACGGCCGTATTGGTCAAGGCCCCGGCAATCGCCGCGCAGAGCGTTTTCAGGTTCACGGTGAAGGCAGGCAGTTTTTTCGCTATTGTCCCGGTGTCCGCGCGTTTCCCCGCTTCTTCCAGTTCCGCTGCCGCCGCCGAGAGATCACCCTTGCCCATTGTGGCAAGCGCGCTTTTCAGGGCGTGGACCTGGGTCACAAAGAGGCGCGTCTCGTCGCCGGGCCTTAATCCTCCAAAGAACGCAAGCCGGGCTTTCGCGTCCTTTAAAAACACGGCAAGAAATTTTCTGTATTCCTCGGCCTTTCCGCCCACATTGTTGATCCCCCGCTCTACATCCACGCCGGGCAGCGCAATGTCCGCGCCGCCCTTAAATGTTTCGCGTTTGAGCTGTCCGCCGGCTTTGAATTTTTTATCCGCCGGAAGCCACTTTGCCACAAGCGCGTCCAGTTTGGCGATTTCAATCGGTTTAGAAAGAAAATCATTAAAACCTTTTTCGAGAAACAATTCCCTCATGCCGGAAACCGCGTTGGCGGTAAGGGCTATTATCGGAACGGTTTTGTTAAATTCCCGTATCGCCGCCGTCACCTCAATTCCGTCCATACCGGGCATCATGTGATCCATAAAAATAATGTCGTAGGGTTGTTGTTTTGCCAGATGAAGCGCCTGCACGCCCGAAGCGCAGGAATCAACTTTCATGGAGTAGGGGGCAAGCAGTCCCGACGCCACTTCCAGATTCGCGGCAATGTCGTCCACGACAAGAACCCGCGCCCCGGGAGCGGTAAACAGCGCCTCCGCCTTGTTGGCCGCGGACCCCGGCGCGGCAAAACCCGGCGCGACAAAGGCGGCGTTGAGCGGCGCGGGATCAAGTACCTTTTGTACAACAACGGCGGTGAACGCGCTTCCCTTGCCGTATTCGCTTTCCACGGTGACGTCCCCGCCCATTAACCGGCAGAGGTTGCGGGAAATGGCAAGTCCCAGCCCTGTTCCCTCTATGCCGCGGTTCCTGTGTGTATCAACCTGGGAGAATTGTCCGAAGAGCTTGCCCATATCCGCGGGCGCTATGCCGACGCCCGTATCGCGTACCGTGAAAAAGAGCGTTATGTTTTCTCCCAGAACCTTTCCCTCCACGGTAAACGTTACGGAACCTTTATGAGTGTACTTGACCGCGTTGGAAAGCAGGTTGAGCAGCACCTGACGCAGGCGTACCACGTCGCCTTCAAGCTTGTCGGGAGGAATCGGGCCTTTGATTTTTATGGAAAAGCGCAGCGGTTTTTCCGCGAGTTTTACCCTGATGATTGTGGCCGTGTCGTAGAGAACCGAGCTTAAAAGATATTCCGCCGGAATGATCTCAAGCCGTCCCGATTCAATTTTGGAAAGATCCAAAATGTCGTTGATGACGGTAAGGAGGTTTTCACCGGCGTTCTTAATGTTCCACGCCTTTCTGCCGGCATCGGAAGGCAGGTTGTCACGCAGCAGAAGATCCGCCATGCCGATAATCGCGTTCATCGGCGTGCGGATTTCGTGGCTCATGTTGGCAAGGAACACGCTTTTGGCCTCGTTCGCCGCTTTTGCCGCGGCGTGCGCCCTGGTCTGTTCCTCGGCCTTGCCGCTGATGACGGTAACAAATACATTGCATCCGATAAATATCAGCAGCAGCAGTATAAGGATAACAGCGATGATGATGGTTATTATCGGATCAAATATCATGGAAAAATTCACAGGCATAATGCCGATAATGTACCAGCCCAAAAGCGGCGCGCTCGCCCCAAGGTATTTACGACCGCCCTCCGTAACGATCCGGCGTTCCGAAGCTTTAAGCTGTAAAGCCCCGGTAATAACCTCTACGGCCGTTTCGTCCAGCAGCAGGGAAAGGCGGACCTTGTTTGTTACGAGGGAACTGTCACGGGCGACGGTTATCTCCGTTCTTGAATTGATGATGTAGAGATCGACGTTTGGCGGGACTTCGTCAAACATGGATTGCATAAACCCGGCCAGATCGATTCCGGCGCCCACTATGCCGACTGTCCTGCCTTCATGAAAGACCGGCGCGTTCACCCATAGTTTAAGCGCGTCAAGTTTGGAATTGTAGTGGATATCGAAGGTATGCGACGTTCCCAGAAATTTGGTTTCGTTGTACCAATATTCCTCTTTGTCCTCGTTGGGATCGATTACATACTCAAAGACCCCGTCGGCGTAAAATTTTTTGTCGATGTCATTTATCCAGTAAAAAACGGTGCTCTCAAATTGATCGCGGGCCGCTTCAAATTCCTCAAGCGCCGCCGCGGCAAATTCCGCGTTTTCCGGGTCGAGGAAATAGCGTTTGACAGCCGGCGTAGCGGCCGCCTTGCGGACGATGCTCAACTCCCTGTTGATCGCATCGGAAAGACGAAGGTTTATCTGTTCCGCAAGCAGGTTGAGTTCCTGACCGGCCGCTTTATCGCGGACACGCAACATGGCAAAGACAAACGCCGCCG
>JAIRZS010000166.1 GCA_031267115.1 Treponema sp. | reverse complement strand
GAAAAGAAACGTCAAGGCGGCAATACCCCGAATTTGTAGAAAATTTCGAAATTTTGTAAAATTCAACCAGGAGCTGCCGCACCCGGTAGCGCAATGGTACCATGCGCCGCTTTTCACGCGGGCGCGCCGCGGACCGCCGCGGCATGGGTGCCGCTGTTTCCGGAAGTAATTGCCGCGAAGCGGCAATTACTCGCTATCCGCCGCAGGCGGGCCGGCAGGGATGCCGTTTTACAGCAGCGCAAGGGATAGGAGCGGTATCCTTTTTTGCGGCAGGCAAAAAAGATACAAGCGTATAGCCCGGTCCTGCCGCGTAGCGGCAGGATGCGCCCAAATTACGGAGAAAAACCTTTGGAATCTTGAATTGCCGCCTGGGCGCGGGACCCCGCCGCCTTGACATTTTCCGGGCTTTTTTGAGAGAATCTTCCTATGAATATTGAGGATTTGAAGGAGACCGCCGCGCTTGCCCACCTCAATCTGGACGAGGCCGAGCTTGAAGGCGCGTTTCCCGCCTTTGAACAAATGCTCGGGTTTTTCGCGGCCATGCAGGCGGCCGATAAGGACGAGGCGGCTTTCCCTGTCCCGATCAGCGGGAACGCGGGCCGGTCCCGTCCCGCGGAATCCGGCTTTTTCCGGCCCGACGCCGGTAATGACGGTAACGCGGGCGCGGAATCCGGCCTGCTGGACAACGCGGGCGAACGGGACGGCCGCTTTGTCGTGGTACCCAATGTTCTGTAATTGCCCGCGAACACGCGCGGGCTGGCAGGCGCGTCCCTGACGGCTTTGCAATACCCCTGTCCATCACTGATTGTTCTGTTCTCTAAGGCGCCTTTCCAAGACGATCCGGCGGGCGCCGGTTTAAACGGAGGCTTATATGGCTTTATCACTGCCCGGCGGTTTTCTCCCCTACGCGGATGAATGGGAGAAAAAGATCGGCGCGTTTATCGAATACCGGCCGCGGGGTCTGACCCCGGACGCGGGGGCTGTTTCCGGCAATAAGGCGGGCGACCGGGCGGCGGAACGCGCTGCGGCGGAACTGCCCCCGGAAGCCGCATCCCTTGTCAGGGATCTGCCTTTCGCGGTAAAAGACAATATCGCGGTTAAGGGCTTTTCCCTGAGCTGCGGTTCCAGGCTGCTTGAGAAATTCATTTCCCCCTACACCGCCACCGCGGTACAAAAACTTGAGGCCGCGGGCGGGACGGTGGTAGGCAAGACCAATCTTGACGAATTCGGCATGGGGTCTTCCACCGATTCTTCCGCCCTGCAACGGACCAACAACCCCTGGGATCAGAGCCGGGTGGCCGGGGGCTCTTCGGGCGGGTCCGCGGCGGCAGTGGCGGCGGGGCTTGTACCCTACGCCCTGGGTTCGGATACGGGCGGCTCGGTGCGCTGCCCCGCGTCTTTCTGCGGGGTGGTCGGGCTTAAGCCCGGCTACGGCGCGGTTTCCCGCTACGGCCTTGTGGCTTACGCGTCAAGCCTTGAGGGGATAGGCATACTGGCGGACACTGCCGCCCGCTGCCGGGCTGTGTTCTCGGCTGTAAGGGGGGGGGATCCCATGGATCAGACAAGCCGGGACGCGCCGCCCTCGTCCCCGCCGCTTTACGGCGCCGGGAATGCCGAAAACACTAGAAACACTGAAAACGCCGGGAAAAAAGTGATAGGGGTCCTGTCGGCGGAAACAATAGCGAAGGCTATCGCGGCGGCGGCGGCCCAGGAAGCCGGTGACGCCGGGGGCAAAGCCCTGGAGGCGGCGGCGCAGGCGGCGGAACTGGAGCCTGAAACCGCCGGGGCGTTCATGGCCGCCCGGGAAAGGCTTGCCGGACTGGGGCACACCCTGGTGGACGTTGACATACCGAGCCTGAAATACGGGGTCCCGGCCTACTACACCATAGCCACCGCCGAGGCCAGCGCGAACCTGGCGCGTTTTGACGGCATACGCTACGGCCGGCGGCCCGGCTGGGCGGAAAACCCCGATGATCTCATCGACAAGGCCCGGGAAGCGGGTTTCGGCGCGGAAGTAAAACTGCGCATACTGCTGGGGACCTTTGTACTGAGGGCCGGGTTTCAGGATCGCTACTACCTGCGGGCGCAGCGCATACGCGCGGGGATCAGGGCGAACTTCGAGCTTTACCTGGGAACCCCGGAAAACGCCAAAACCGGCGGCGCTTCCGCGCCCGGCGGCCGTTTTTGCGACGCTATTCTCATGCCCGTATTCCCCACCCGCGCGTTCGGGCGCGGCGAAACGGGCCTGTCGCCTTTTGCCCAAAAAGCCGCCGACCTTTACACCTGCTGCGCGAATCTGGCGGGGCTTCCCGCGCTGGCCTTTCCCGTGGGCGTTGAAGGCGGCCTGCCGGTGGGCGCGCAGCTTTTGGGGCGGGCTTTCTCGGAGGGGACCCTGCTGGACATTGTCGAGGAATACGAGGCCCGCTACCCCTTCCCCCGCCCGGCCGGGTACAAAGCGTTTTGGGAGGGATAAGGTTATGGCAGAAAAAAAATACCAATCGTTCATCGGGCTGGAAGTACACATCCATCTACTGACAAAGACAAAAGTTTTCTGTAAATGCGCTTCCTCGTTCGGGGACGAACCCAACACCCGCGTCTGCCCGGTGTGCATGGGCTATCCCGGCGTGCTTCCATCCCTCAACATCGAGGCGCTGCGCATGGGCTGTACTGTAGCCCGCGCCCTGAACTGCCGCATTCCCGAACGCACGTGGTTTGAAAGGAAACAGTATTTCTACCCGGATATGCCGAAGAATTACCAGATATCGCAGTTCGCCTCGCCCCTGGGGCAGCAGGGCTGCCTTGAGCTTGAGGGGAAAAACGGGAACCGGATTATCAAAAAACAGGTACGCATCAAGGAGTGCCATCTTGAGGAAGACGCGGGCAAGATGATCCACACCGGGACAGTATCGCTGCTCGATTACAACCGGGCGGGCGTGTCGCTTCTGGAAATTGTTACCGAGCCTGATATGGAAACCGGCGAGGAGGCCGAGTTTTTTATCCGGCAGCTCAGGCGCATGGTGCGTTACCTGGAAGTTTGCGACGGCAATATGGAAGAAGGCTCCCTGCGCGCCGACGCGAATGTTTCGATTAACTTTCCGGGCATGGGCCTGGGGAAAAAAGTGGAGATCAAGAACCTTAACTCGTCGCGTTTTGTAAAACTGAGCCTTAACCATGAAATTGAGCGGCAGGGGCGCATCCTCGATTCCGGGGGCAAGGTAGTGCAGGAGACCCGTTTGTGGAACGAGAACCGGGACCAGACCGAGGCCATGCGGCAAAAGGAAAATGCCCAGGACTACCGCTACTTCCCCGAGCCGGACATCCCGGTCTTTGCCCCGGACGCGGCCTTCCTCGAACTCGTTGAGCGGTCGCTTGTGGAACTGCCCCAAAGGCGGATAAGCCGCGTCAGGGAAGAATACGGCCTGAATGAAGAGTACGCGGAGCTTATCTGCGACGAAAAGGCGCCGGCCGATTATTTTGAGGAGGCGGTATCCGCCGCGGTAACTTTGGGGGCGGGCAAAAAAGAAGCGGCGGGCAGAATAGCCAACTGGCTCCTCTCGGACATCAGGCACATCCTGGCAAAACAGGGGATCGCTCTGTCGTCCATAGGCACGCTAAAACTGCCGCCAAAGCAGCTTGCCGTGATCGCGGCCTTTGCCGTCCGGGGAAAACTCAGCGGGAAAAACGCCCGGCAGGCCCTGGAACTGGCGGCGGAAAGCGGCAGGGACCCGGAAACCGTCATAAAGGAGAACGGCTGGGAACAGCTTGCCGATCCGGCGAAAATTGCCGAAGCGGTAAATTCGGTTTACGGCGAGGAAAGCGCAGTGTTCGCGGAAGCCAGGGCCGCCGCATCGAATCCGAAACGGAAGCGCACGCTTACGGCGTTCCTGGTAGGAAAAGTGCTTGCCGCCACCGGCGGCCGGGCCGATCCGAAGATAGCCGGGGAACAGGTAGAAAAACTGATAACAGAAGGATAATTATGCGCGTATTGGCAAAAGACATACCGGCTGCGGCGCACGAAGGGAAAGGCGAGATTGAGGCGTCGGGCTGGGTACACAGAATACGGGAATTGGGAGGCGTGGTATTTGTCATACTGCGGGACCGTTCCGGGATGGTCCAGCTTGTACTGGAAGAAAAAGGCGGCCTGACCCCGGAATCGGTTATTACCGTAAAGGGGGTCCCGGCGTTCAACGAAAAGGCCCCCGGCGGGGTGGAATTAAAAGTAAAGGAAATCAAGATACTGAGCAGGGCGGCGGATCTTCCCTACCAGGTAAACGCCGATATAAGCAGGATAGGCCTTGACGTGATCCTCGACAACCGCGTATTATCGCTGCGCAACCCAAAGATACGCTCGATATTCAAAGTGCAGGCCACTATTGTCGAGGCTTTTGCCGAATACCTCCGCCGGGCGGATTTTACCGAAATTAAAACAAGCAAGCTTATTTCAGGCAGCACCGAAGGCGGGACCAATCTCTTTGAGGTGGAGTACTTTGACCGGACGCTCTGCCTGGCACAGTCCCCCCAGCTTTACAAAGAGGCAATGGTAGCGTCCGGCCTTGAGCGGGTCTTTGAAATCGCGCCGGTTTACCGGGCCGAAAAGCACGACACCCCCCGGCACCTCAACGAGTATGTTTCCCTTGATCTGGAGATGGGTTTTATCGAATCGGAACAGGAACTTATTGAGCTTGAAAAGGGGCTGCTCGCCTATATTTTTGACGAAGTGGCCCGGAAGAACGGCCCCGATCTCGCGGCCTGGGACGCAGCCGTTCCCTCCGCCGCCGCCGTAGGGGCGGCTCCCACAGCCGGTTACGAGGAAGCTCTGAAAATCGCCAATGAAGAGCAGGCCAGGGCAAAAGGCGGCGGAAGCTCCCCGCGTATTTTCGACATTAACCCGGAAGCCGAACGCCTGCTCAGCGAATGGTCCCTGCGCGAGTACGGCGTAGAATTGCTGTTCGTAAATGAATTCCCCAGGCGCTACCGGCCCTTCTACACCTACCCGGCGGAAACCGGGGAAAACGGCGGCAAGCCGGCGGCCCTGACCATGAGTTTTGACGCCATCTTCCGCGGCCTTGAAATTACCTCGGGCAGCCGCCGGCAGCACGACTACAGCGCCTTTGCGGAGGCGCTCCCGAAGTTCGGCCTTAAAGAGGAAAACATGGCCGGCTATGCCGCCGTGCTTAAATACGGCTGCCCTCCCCACGGCGGCTTTGCCATCGGCCTTGAACGGCTTACCCAGAAGATCCTGGGGCTTGCCAGCGTGAAAGAGGCCAGCCTTTTCCCCAGGGACCGCAGGCGGGTTGAGCCATAGAATTCTTTTAAGAAGGCATTTTTTGAATGACAGCGCAGCAGAATCCGCGATAGCGCGCCGGTGGACCAACCGCGCCCTTTTAAAGCTGATCTGGCCCCTTGTTATAGAACAGATGCTCGCCGTAACCATGGGCATTGCCGACACCGTTATGGTGGCGACAGTCGGCGAGCATGCCGTTTCCGGCGTATCCCTTGTAGACGCCATCAACCAGCTTCTCATCATCGCCTTCAGTTCCCTTGCCACAGGCGGCGCGGTCGTAGTGAGCCAGTACATGGGGCGGCGCAAAAACAAAAGCGCGCGCCTTGCCTCCCGGCAGTTAATCTACGTCAACACAGCGGTCTCGGTAGTAATCACGGTTTTCGCGCTCTGCCTGCGGCGCGCTTCCCTGGCCCTGATCTACGGCGATGCCGAAAGCGACGTGATGCGGGCGGCGGAAACCTACTTCCTCCTTTCCGCCCTGAGCTACCCCTTCCTGGCGCTCTACAATTCCGCCGCCTCCCTCTACCGCGCTACGGGAAACAGCCGCATCCCCATGCTGATAGCGCTCCTGGTAAATGCCATCAACATAGGCGGGAACGCCGTTTTCATTTTCGGCTTTAACTGGGGAGTCGCCGGCGCGGGCCTTGCCACCCTGATATGCAGAATTACCGCGGCGGCAGTGCTTACCGTAATGCTGATACAGAGCCGCAACAGCGCCATTTCCCTTTCCGGAATCTTCAATATCCAAATCCGCGCCGGCATGGTGCGCAGTATTCTGAAAGTCGGCATCCCAAGCTGCCTGGAAAATTCCATGTTCCAGATCGGCAAGATAATGGCCTCGCGCATCTTTACCTCGTTTGGAACCGCGGCAATAGCGGCCAACGCCATCGCGGCTGTAATTAACTCATTTACGTTTATGCCCGCCCAGGCTTTCGGCATGGCAATGCTCACCGTCGTAGGTCAGTGCGTAGGCGCCGGCGATTACAGCGCCGCGAAACGCAACGCCGGCAAACTGATGAAATCCAGCTACGGTTCGGTATTCCTGCTCAGCGTCCTGACCGCGCTGCTGATGAACCCCGTACTAAACGCCTTCGGCCTTACCGAAGAAGCGGCCCGTATCGCGGTGATTCTGCTCTGGATACACATCATCTCGACCCCCGTCTCCTGGCCCGCAAGCTTCATCCTCCCCAACGCCCTGCGCGCCGCCGGGGACGCCCGTTACTGCATGATCTCCGCAGGCATCTCAATGTGGGCCGTGCGGGTCCTCTTCTCGTACATACTGGCTTACCCTTTCGGAATGGGCCCCCCGGGAGTGTGGATAGCCATGGTCCTTGACTGGTGCTTCCGGGCAGTGTGCTACGTCCTCCGCTTCAGGAGCGGCAAATGGAAAGAAAAGCGGGTAATATAAAGCGGTTTCGTTTTATGCGCAAAACGCGGCCCAACAGATAAACGCATAAAATTTTTATTTTTTTATTCCGGGCGCATCCGCGCGACGTCCTGCCCATAGCGCAGGACGTCGCGCGGACCGGGCTTTACGCTTGTATCTTTTTTGCCTCCGGCAAAAAAGGATACCGCTTCAATCCCTTGCGCTGCTGTAAAACGGCATCCCTGCCGTTTTACAGCTTTGAGTTTTTGCAAAGCAAAAACTCATGAATCTCCGCAGCCGGCATCCCTGCCGGCCCGCCTGCGGCAAACTCCATCTATCCGCCGTTGGCGGATAGCAATGGAAACAGCGGCATCCATGCCGTGTGCTTCCGCGGCTATGTATTTTACCGCAAAGTCGAAAAAGTAAAAGAAGTGGAAGAAGGAAGGAAGACCTCTTTAACTTCTTTCCTTTTTTGGCTTTGAACGTAAGCTGGGGTCAGACCCCTCCCCTTCATTCAAAACTTATTCGACTTCTTCGACTTCGCGGTGAAAAACCTCAAATAAACGTAAACGTATATGGGTCCATGCCCCCGGAGCTTGCTCCTGGGTATTTTCATTGCAAAAGTCTGAAATCCTTCCGATAATGAAAGAACGAAGCCTCTAAAAATTTCAATTTTTTGAGGCTTCTTACCCCAGAAACAGGCGGGCAGAATG
>JAIRZS010000162.1 GCA_031267115.1 Treponema sp. | reverse complement strand
CGGGCCATCACCATAAGGAAGACAAAGGGCAGGTTAAAGGTGGTATGGGCAATATAAATGGTAAGGAGCCCCAGTTTGATTCCCAGCCTGGCAAAGAAGATCGAGAGGGACACGCCGATGATAATTTCGGGCAACACCATGGGCAGAAACGAAACGGTCTGTATATAACTTCTCGCGCGGAACCTGTACCAGTTTACCCCGATTGCCCCCAGGGTCCCGATTATCGTGGCGGAAAACGCCGAGGATAAGGCAATAAGGATACTGTTCCGGAATGAACGCCAGAGATCTTTTGAATGGAAGAAAAGCTGCTCGTACCAGTGCAGGGAAAAGCCTGCCCATTTCATGCCCTTGGCGTCGTTAAAGGAATAAAGAATAAGGACTACCAGGGGCAAAAACAGAAAAACAATTGTCAGGTAAAATACCGTTTTGGACAGGGAGGGATTGCGCAGGGCGCGGCGGGCGTGACGGGCCGATTCCCCGGCGGATGCGCGGGGCTTGAGAGAGGTAATTGCGTTACGGACGATACTTTTAAAACTCATTTGGCGTTCCCGTCTTTTGCATCAACCAGCCGGGCGGCTTCTCCCCGCTGCATATTCATCATCACCATCACTCCCACAGTGGTGATCACCGTTAGTACTACCGATATTGCCGACGCCAAGGGCCAGTTGCGGCTCTTGGTCAGCTGGTCGGCAATGACGTTTCCCAGCATATAGGAATTCTTCCCGCCGACAAGCAGGGGTATCGCGTAAGCCCCGAATATCGGGATAAAGGTAAAAAGCAGGGCCGTAAAAATACCGCTCCGCACGTTGGGCAGCAGCACCTTGACCACCGACTCCGCCTTGGTAGCGCCCAGGTCCCTGGCCGCTTCCAGCAGGGAAAAGTCGAATTTGTCGATGGTGGAAAACAGGGGCAGAATCGCGTAGGGGAGGTACATATACACCAAAACCAAAATCACCGCGCCCTGGTTGTACAGAAAATGTACATAATCGTCGATAGCCCCGATATACATCAGGAATTCATTGAAAAAGCCGTTATTTCCCAGGATATTCATCCAGGCAAAAACCCTGATAAGAAAATTGGTCCAAAAGGGGACAATAATCGCCAGCAGTAATACTGTCTGATGTTTGCTTCTCGCCATATAGTAACCGCAGGGCATGGCAATGATGATGGTGATAAGCGTGGCGATTAAAGACACTACCAGCGTCCTGCCGGTGATGAGCATGATGTTTGGGTTGAGCATCCCCCGGTAGCCGGACTGTGAAAACTGCCACACAACGCCGCCGTAGAGGCCCTTTTTTAAAAAGCTGTAGATCACGATGATCAGCAGCGGCGCCAGGAAAAAAACGGAAAACCAGATGCCCATGGACCCCGAGTAAAGCAGCCCGTAGTTTTTCTTCTTGTTCAATTGCCTGCCTCCATAAAAACCTCTATAGGAACTTCCGCTTCCCCGGAATTCCCCGTATGGCTGTTTCCGGAAATCCGATTCCGGCAGCATACCCGCCGCCGGCGCTCCGGGGCAAGTACGCCGCTATCCGCCCAGCCAGTTCTCCAGCAGGCGCAGGCCGGCGGCGCCGGATTTTTCCGGGTGGAACTGCACCGCAGCAAGATTGCCCCGCTCGACAGCCGAACAGTATTCAAGGTAATAGCCGGCTGTGGCGGCAACAGCGCCGCTTTCTTCGCTTTCTACATAATAAGAATGTATATAGTAAAAAAATGAATTTTCAGGCAGCCCTTTGAAAAGCCGGGCGCCGGGCCGGGCGCCGGTATTGTTCCAGCCTATCTGGGGTACCTTGCGTCCCGGAAAGCGCTTTACCGAACCCCGGATCAGGCCAAGCCCTTTTACGCCCGGCGCTTCCTCGGAGGTCCCGAACAGCACCTGCAAGCCTATGCAGATTCCCAGAAAGGGCCTGCCTTCATTTATCCAAAACCGCAGGGCTTCCGCGTACCCCGACTTTTCAAGGGATTCCATGGTAGTGCCGAAGTGCCCGTCCCCGGGAAAGAGGAGCTTTGCGTAAGGCATATTTTCGCGGGAGGCCAGTTCCCCGGGGGCGGCCACGAAACGGGCGTCCGCGCCGAGGCGTTCCAGGGCGTTCATTACCGAGCCGAGATTCCCGGCGCCGTAGTCCAGCACCCCGATCAAGGCGCTTTTGCTCACGCGAGTACCGCCGCCGGCGTATTGCCCAGGACGCCCTTGGTCGAAGGTACGGAGTCCGCCGCCCGCCCGTCAATTTCGCAGGCCTCCCGCAGCGCCCTGGCGGCGGCCTTGAACAGGGCCTCCGTTTTGTGGTGATCGCCCCGCCCCCGCAGCACATCAAGGTGCAGGGTAAGGCCCGCCGCCGAGACAAAACCCTGCCAGAAATCCTCCACCGTGTCGGTCTGGAAAGAGGCCCCGCTCCGGGAAGACGACGGCAGAGATACCAGCGGTATCCCGCTTAAATTCCCCTCAAACACGAGGAACGCCCGCCCCGATAAATCCACGCAGGCGCGCGCCAGGGTTTCGTCCATGGGGTAGAGGCAGCTTCCCACGCGCCTGACGCCGCGCCGGTCCCCCAGGGCTTTCGCGAAACACTGCCCCAGCGTGATTCCGGTATCTTCCACCAAATGGTGCTGGTCAACTTCCAGATCGCCCGATGCCCTTATCTCAATATCAAACAGCCCGTGT
>JAIRZS010000131.1 GCA_031267115.1 Treponema sp. | reverse complement strand
GCGGCCCCGCTGGGCTTCGATATTTCCGGCGGGTTTTTTCTCCGGGATACCCTCAATGCCGAATTGTTCGGTGTCCCGGTGGAAAGCGGCGGGGCGGACGGATACTTCCTGCGCCTTGCGCTGCCCCTGCGTTTCGGGGACTGGAGCGTGGCGCCGTCCTTTCTCTACGGGCAGGGTTTCTGGGAGGACGGGGACCTTTACTGGTTTTTCGGAAAACCCAGCGTCCCCGCTTTTTTCGCCGCCGGGATCTCCGCCGCTTTCCGGGAAGAACAGCGCCTGTACTTCCGGTATCTTTTCCTCGACCTGGATATTCTGGGCCCCTCTGGAACAGATCTTTTCGCCTCCCGTTTTGACGGCTTTGCGGCGGCTTACCGCCGGAATTTCCGGCTCGGGCTTTTCCTCCTGGACGCGGCCGCGGGCTGGTTTTTCGTCGGCGGCGGCCTGGACGGAAGCCTGAATTCCGGGAACCAGCAGTACTATTTGTTCCCCTACCTGTTCTACGACGCTGATATTGACGCCCGCCTCCACGCGATTTTCGGCGTACTGGAAGCGGAGTTCAGGCAAGGCGTTTTCCGCCTGGGCCTGGGCATAGGGGCCGCGCAGGTACTTTGGGGAGAAATCAAGGCGGAGCTTCATTCAAAACAAAAAAAACAATCGTACCTGGGTATCCCGATCTTCGACGGCAGGGAAGAATTCTACTCCAGGTCCGTCAATCCCGGGGGGCTTGGCGCGGCGTTTCTGTCGATTGAAGGGGGAATTGAAAGGATACCCCTGGGCCGGAAACAGGGCGCCCCGGCACTGTCGCTGAGCGTGAAAAAACTCTTTGCCGTCCCCTGGGGCTATAAAAAAATCCTGGATTCCGGCTTTATCAACACGGACGGCGGGGAAGATGCCCAGGGATCTGCCGGAGGGGGGCCCGGCGGAGGGGACCTCAATATCGCGGACATACTGCTTTCGGGCCTGTCGCTCCGCTGTTCAATTGTCCGGTAGCTCGTCCAGATTGTAGGGCGTTTCCTGATACACATAGTTGAGCCAGTTCCCGAAAAAGAGGTGGGCGTGGGCCCGCCACCTGACCACCGGGGACCTTGAAGGATCATCTTCCGGGTAGTAATTCTTTGGGACGGCGATGGGAAGCCCCTTCGCCAGATCCCGGCGGTACTCCGTGTCCAGGGTAAGCGGATCGTATTCCAGGTGGCCGGTTACGTAGATTTCCCTTCCGTCGCGGGCAGTGGCGATAAAAAGCCCCACATCATCGGCGGCGGACTCAACCGTCAGTTCCGGGCGGGCGGCAATGGCCTTCAGATCGCTTCCCGTATGCCGGGACTGGGGCGCGAGGAATTCGTCGTCAAAGCCCCGGAACAGGGTCGTGTGCCGCTCATTTACCCCGTGCGGGAAGATACCGAAAAGTTTGCGGGGAAGCTCCAGCTTGGGTACGCCATAGCGGTGGTAGAGTCCGGCCTGGGCGCCCCAGCAGATATGCAGGGTGGACCACACAGAGCGGGCGGAGTAGTCCAGCACCGCCGCAAGTTCTTCCCAGTAATCGACCTCCTCAAAGGCCAGGGTTTCCACCGGCGCGCCGGTAATAATAAGCCCGTCAAAGCGTATGCCCATGGCGACAATTTCTTCCGCGGGAAGGTAAAATTTTTCCAGATGGCCCGGCGGGGCGTTCCGGGACTCGTGGCTCCCCATACGGAGAAAGCTGATATCTACTTGCAGGGGGCTGTGCCCCAGAAGCCTTAAAAGCTGGGTTTCGGTATCCAGGGTGGTAGGCATAAGGTTTACGATGCCTACCTTGAGAGGGCGTATATCCTGATGCAAGGCCCGGTCCTCGGTCATTACATAGACATTCTCGTTCTGAAGGGTATCATAGGCGGGCAAAGCCCTTGGTATTTTGATAGGCATAGTAAGAAAATACTGTACCGAAACCCGTAAAACTTCAAGGGGAGGCTGCGGAACCGCAGGATAAACACATATTCACGAGCTTTCGTGACGCAATGCCAGGCGCCAAATTTATGGATAAATTTTTATCCTGAAAAAGAGTGCCTGGCACCTTTTGTGGGCCGTAAAGTCGAAAACTCCGGAAGATTTACCACGAAGTCGAAAAAGTCGAATAAGTTTCTTTACTTCTTATACTTGAGCCTGTTCCAAAACTCCGGGGGACAGGTCTCCCAGGGGCGCAAGCGGCCCCTTAGCGGAGCATTGCGGGGCGGAGCCGCCCGCAGCGGGGGCAGGCCGGGACCTTGGCCCGGACTGAGGGGCCGGACTTCCTTGCAAGCCCCCAGCTTCCCCCTGTCAGCAAGTTAAACAACTGTAAAAACCCGTACGGATTTCGCGGGTTTTTCGCCTCCGGTTGAAGCAAAACAGCCGCTCAATCCCATATATATTTGTATAAGAAACTTGCGTTTGCTTGGCCAAGGCGTCTGGTACGGGATACGTACCCGCATCAACAACCGTGAGCCGCTGTTCAGGCGGCCCGACGCCCTGGCGCTTTTCGCCCGCGTGTTCCGGCAGGCTCAGGGGCGGTACGCGTTCGAGGTCCGCGCCCTGCGGCTTGAGGACGACCGGCTTATGTTTTACATTATGCCGGCGGACGGGTTCCGGCTTCCCGAGATTATGAAATGGCTGAAGCAGGTATTCGCGCAGCGGTTTAACGGGATGGACGGGAGGGCGGGGCATATCTGGGGGGACCGGTATTGGTCGGAGTTACTGGAGGGGGAGCCGCCGGAGGAGGCGGGGAACGGGGTCAGACCCTTGTATAAAGGAATCACGGACCCTCCCTGTTTTTCTGTCTTTTCCCCCTGTTTTCCGCCTCT
>JAIRZS010000083.1 GCA_031267115.1 Treponema sp. | reverse complement strand
ATGATAAATATTCCCGAACTCGTCAAAAATGTATTGCCATTCAGTGCCGTTTGTTAGTATTTTATAGATATTCCTCATCATTATTATGAGGAGTCAATCCATATTCATACAAAACCGGTCAAAACTGCTGGAGGCCTTATTTTAAGCGGCTTTTTCAGCCGAACCCGGTAATAAACGGACTAAGGTCCGGAGGAGAAAAGGAACATGGCTAAACAATTGTTGTTCAACGAAGACGCGCGGCGCAAATTACTTGCCGGAGTTGAGCAGATCTCTAACGCGGTAAAGGTAACCCTGGGCCCCAAGGGACGGAATGTCCTCTTGGACAAAAAATTCGGCGCCCCAACGGTTACCAAAGACGGGGTCTCTGTAGCAAAAGAAGTGGAATTGGCTGACCCTTACGAGAACATGGGAGCCCAGCTTCTCAAAGAAGTGGCTACCAAGACCAACGATGTGGCCGGCGACGGTACTACCACCGCCACGGTACTGGCGTACTCCCTTGTCAAAGAGGGACTCAAGTCTGTCGCCGCTGGGATGACCCCCATCGAACTCAAGCGGGGCATCGACAAGGCCGTGGGAATCGCGGTCGAGGAAATCAAGAAGAATTCCAAGGAAATCAAAGACAAGGAAGAGATTTCCCATGTGGCTTCTGTTTCCGCCAATAACGACGGCGAAATCGGCAACACCATAGCCGATGCCATGGAAAAAGTCGGGAAAGACGGGGTTATCACGGTCGAGGAATCCAAGACCATGGATACCACCATCGAATTCGTGGAAGGCATGCAGTTTGACCGGGGCTATATCAGCGCCTACTTTGTGACCGACCGGGACACCATGTCCACCGTATACGAAGACGTATACATCCTGATCCACGACAAGAAAATCTCCACCATGAAGGACATGCTCCCCCTGCTTGAAAAAGTCGCCCAGACCGGGAAGCCCCTCCTCATCATCGCCGAAGATGTTGACGGCGAAGCGCTTTCCACCTTGGTCCTGAACAGCCTGCGCGGCACTCTCAAGACCGTGGCGGTCAAGGCCCCGGGTTTCGGCGACCGCCGCAAAGCCATGCTGGAAGACATTGCCGTCCTCACCGGCGGCGAAGTTGTCACCGAAGAGTTGGGCATCAAGCTTGAAAATACCGATATCAAACAGCTCGGTACAGCCAAAACCGTCAAGATCGACAAGGACAATACCACCATCATCAACGGTTCCGGCAAGCCCAAGGACATTCAGGACCGGATCGCCCAGATCAAGGCCCAGATCGAAGACACCACCAGCGATTACGACCGCGAAAAACTCCAGGAAAGGCTTGCCAAACTGGCCGGCGGCGTGGCCGTCATCAATGTAGGCGCCGCTACCGAAGTGGAGCTGAAAGAGAAGAAGCACCGCGTCGAGGACGCCCTCTCCGCCACCCGCGCCGCCATCGAGGAAGGCATCGTCCCCGGCGGCGAGCTTGCCCTGATTCAGGCCGCCATTGCCCTGGAAAAAGCCGATCTTTCCGGCCTTACCGACGACGAGAAGGTAGGGTTCAAGATTGTAAAGCGCGCCCTGGAAGAACCCATCCGCCAGATCGCCGAAAATGCGGGCCTTGACGGCGCAGTTATCGCCGACCGGGCCAAGGGCGAGAAGAAAGGCGTCGGGTTTGACGCCGCCAAGCTGGAATGGGTAGACATGGTAAAGGCCGGCATCATCGACCCCGCCAAGGTTACCCGTTCCGCCCTGCAAAACGCGGCGTCCATTGCGAGCCTGCTCCTCACTACCGAGTGCGCCATAACCGACATCCCCGAAAAGAAAGACCCGCCCCCCATGCCCGGCGGCGGCGGAATGGGCGGAATGGATTACTAATCCGTTAAGCCCGCTGTAGAACGGGAAAAACAGCCCGGCGTCTGCGTACAGACGCCGGGTTTTTTTCGCGGGAACCCTTCGGAAAGAAAACCGGGTACGCCTATGTCAATCCGCCGGGTCGTTCAGGGCCGTTTTGAGCATTTCCGTCAATTTTTCCGCCTCCTCGCGGGTAAAGGTCACGCCCTTTCCCATTTTGTCATGCTCCGGCGACCAGTCGCGGATGTCCAGCTTGGGATTCCTGCCGTTCCAGGATACCAGGTTAAGCTCCTTCTTCCAGCCGCCCTTTTCTTCCAAAATGACTCCGTAGGCTTTTAAAATGTCAAAAGTAATGTCCGGCATATATAACCTCCTGTAAAAATAATATAGAAGCTTCCCAAAACTAACCGGGTTTTGGGGAATGCTCAATAATAATGTAACTTCCCTGCCCGGGAAGTTTTTTTAGATTGAAAAAGCGTCAATGATGGAGTAGTATATATTATATATAATGGGTTTTGTCTGCCGATTTGCTTTAATCCGGTTGAAATATAGATTGGAAAAGGAGATTTTTTATGAAATTTATACGATCCCGGCTGTTGCCTTTAGGGGTAGTCCTGATCCTGGCGGCTGCGGCTTGTTCGAGCAGCCCTCCTCCGGAGGAACCCGTTGCTCCGGCTCCTGCCCCCGCTCCCGCCCCGGCCCCCGCTCCATCTCCGGCTCCGGAAAGCCCGCCGCCCCCCGCGTCTGAACCCGCGCCCGCGCAGGCCGATCCCCGGGAAGCGCTCATGTCTTCCCTGAACGATCTTCTTGCCCGGCTCGAGGCGGCAAGGAACGGCGCCTATGCGTTTGACGGGCCAGTTTATTTCAGGCCCGAAACAGATGCCGCGGAAGCCGCCTATGTTTCGGCCAACGCGGAAACAGAAACCGATACGCCCGGACAGATAGAGGAGGCGATAGCCCGTTATACCCAGGTTACGGAAGCATTTGAGAAGGTTTTCGCGGATTCCCTTCCCCTGTATGCCGAAGACAGGACCAGAGAGCTTATCGCGGCGCGGGATACCGCTTCCCAGGAGGGCGCTCCGGGTTTAACCCCGGAAAGGTTCCAGTCCGCGGACGGCGATACCGAAAACGCCCGGAAACTTTACGAAGAGGAAAAGGACTATTACGGCGCCGCTTCCGCTGTTTTGCTGGCTATAAACAAGTACAAGGCCCTGGCTATCGGGACCCGGGCGTATTATACCCGTGAACAGATTGAATACTACAATTTTGAACGCTACGATCCTGAAAATTTCGCCGTTACCGATAACCGGGCCGTTATGGCGATTGACGCTTATGACACCGGCGATCTTGGCACGGCCCTGGATGCCGCCGAAGAGTGCCTTGTCCGGTATGCGGTTATTCTCGGTGTGGGAATGAAGACCTATGCCGCCGAACGCCGGGCGGCGGCGGACGGCGAGCGGCGTTTCGCCATCGACAAGAAGGCCAATGTAGCGGTCAGGGATGATTTTGCCACAGCCCAGGGCGTTTTTGATTCTGCGGAAAAGATCTTCCAGGGCGAGCAGTACATCGAAGCCTCCAGGCTTTATTTCCAGGCCGAATTTGCCTTTGCGGAAGTCGGCGCGGCAGCCGAGCAAAAACGCCTTCTTGCGGAAGAAGCGATAAGGAAGGCGGAAGAATCTACCGCCGCGAGCGAGAATACCGCCCGGAATGCCGAAGGGCTGTAGGAGGAAGGATTTATGAACCGGAAATATATAGTCGTTTTGCCCTTTGCGTTGCTGTGGGTGTTTTTAGCCGCCCCCGTTCTCTTTGCCCGGCCTATGGCCGATAGTTCCCCGGGCGGCCGGGCAGCGGGGGTTGCCGCTTCCGGAACCGCCCGCAATACGGCGCAGACCGCGGCTTTTTCTTCGGGGGTGCAGCGGGGCCCCAGGAATTTTCTCAATAACGAATACTACCGGGAAAGCGTCCGGCTGACCAGGCTGGCCCAGGAAACCTACGATTACGGCGATTTCGATCTGGCCCGTGAATACGCGGAAAAAGCGCAGGAAAACGCCCGGCTTTCGGATGAGTACATAGCCTTGCAGCTTAAAATCGCCGAAGCCGGCGATGCCATCACAGCCGCCGAACAGCGGATCAGCTGGGCGCTCGGCGTCAGGGCGGATCGGCGTTACCCGAGGGAATTTGCCATGGCGGCGGCTTCCCGGGACAACGCGGTTTCTTACTTTGACGGGGAAAGCTGGGATGCCGCCATCGTTTCCGCCCGCCAGGCCATAGACGCCCTGGCCTTTGTGGAAGCCGATCCCGGCGTACCGCTTCCGGCCCAGTACCGGGTCCGCCCCTGGTCTGTTTCCCGGGACTGTTTCTGGAATATTGCCGGCAGAAATTGGGCTTATGGGGACAGTTTGTTCTGGACCCGGCTTTACGAGGCCAACAGGTCGAAGCTCTCCGACCCCGGCAACCCGAATCTGATCCATCCCGGAACCATTCTGGATATCCCCAGCATCAGGGGCGAGGAACGGGAAGGGCTTTGGAACGAAAATACCGAGTACCCTTCCTCCCGTTAAACGTTAAAGCGCCGCGCCGCGCTGCAAGTACAGCATCAGCGCGGCGGCCATTAGGGCGTGGATGTAGGGCGGTTTTCCCATGCCGCGTATCACCTCTTCAACGGGGAAAAGCTCTACGTTCATGTATTCATCCTCGTCCAGACGCTGCTTCCCCGTGTCCGTCAGGCCTTCCGCCAGGAAAAAGTGGACATGGTTTCCCATGATTGCCGGATTGGGACTCATTTCTCCCAGCCTGGTTACCCTGGACGGGTGGTAGGCCGTCTCTTCTTCCATTTCCCGGGCAGCCGCCTCTTCCGGATTTTCGCCGTGTTCAAAAACCCCGCCCGGAAATTCCAGGGAAAGCTCCCTGGCGCCGTGCCGCCACTGGCGTACCATAACAAAGCGCCTGCCCTCAGGGCCGTCCAGTACCGGGATCACCACGGCCCAGTCCGGGGCGTCCATTGCGGTATAAACGCCGGTTTTTCCCGAAGGGGAGCGGCAAAGGCTCTCCCGTATGGAAAAAAGCCGGTTTTCAAAAACCGGTTTGCTGCTTTCCTCGGTCCATATTAAGTTCATTTACGAATAATACTCCATTTTTTGTACGGCTTCTACCCGCCGTCCGCGGCTTGCCTTTTGACAGGCGGCCGGCGGGGGCTTATGCTAAAAAAAGGAGGACAGCAATGGCAATTATAACCATCTCGCGGCAATTGGCCGGCCTGGGGGACGAGACCGCCCAGGAATTGGCAAAAATCCTGAATTACCGCTTCGTGGACAAACATTTCCTGGAAGAAAAGATCAAATCCTACGGGGTGGCGGAAGCAATGCTCGACAAGTACGACGAGCGGAAGCCCGCCTTTTTTGCGTCGCTGTCCCAGGACCGGGATGATTACCTGCACTACCTCAAGACCGCGATGCTTTGCGAGGCGGGGGAGGGGAGCAGCGTCTTTATCGGCCGGGGGGCCAACTCGGTTTTCCGGGGAGTGCCGGGGGTGCTGTCGGTTTACCTTGTCGCCCCCTACGAGATCCGCCTGGAGCGGGTCAAAAGCTACTTCCACTGCGACGACAAGCGGGCCAGGCAGATCATCAACCAAAGCGATAATGACCGGATAGGCTTTCACCGTTATTTTTTCGACATGGACTGGAAAGATCCTTCCAATTACCATGTCGTTCTGAATACCGGCGCTTTTCATCCCGTCACGGTAGCCCAGGGCATCAAATATTTTCAGGACAGCCTTGTTACGCCGGAAGTCGAGGCCCAGCATGAGAAACGCCTCAGGGAGCTTATTTTGGGCCACCAGGTAGTTCACCGTATCTTCTACGAAAAGAACGTTCCCGTACATTTTTTGGAGGCTTCGGTCAGCGGCAATACCGTCGAGCTGTTCGGCGTAGTCAATTCCCACGCCCTTGCGGAGGCCGCCGTGAATTCCGCGAAAGAAGTTGCCGAAAATTTCGACGTGCGCTCCGAAATCCAGGTAGTTCACGAATACAGCATGGTCCCCTGACGGCAATCTAAAATTACAACGATCTTTTTAGGAATTTGGGCGCATTTCCGGCGCCCCGCGCCGGAAACCGGGCTTTGCGGGGTTCCGCTCCGCTCCATTCTTTGCGCCAGGCGGCGCAAAGAACGCACAGACCCTCCGGGTCTTACGCGCCCCTCCAATCCCTTGCGCGTAACCAGCGGCGTCCATGCCGCAGAGAGAAAAAAGGTGCCAGACATTATACGGAAATTTTACCGCAAAGTCGAAAAAGTCGAATAAGTTCTTGCTCTCAAGCCCTTTCTTTGACCTCCTTCTTATCTTTCTTTCGCAGCCAGCAATTCTCTGTTTTACTGACCGTGAAAGGGCACCAAAAAAATTGCAGGAGGGGTGGCCGGGGGAAAAGCGCCCTCCGTAAGGAGGGACTTTTACCCCCGGACAGGACCCATGAAAAATTCTTGCGGTGTCCTTTCGCTTTCTGCCGGGTAAACTGAGAATTGCTGTATTTTTCTTCATTATTTCTTGACTTTTTTTATGAAATCTGATACCTTATTAAGGAATTGTGCATAAAACTGGGTCCTGCGGAAGCCATTCGGGGTTTTGCGGGGGGCCTGTTTTGCGCGGTTTTGAGAAAAGGGGAAGGTTCGATAATATGGCGATTTTCCGGCATTCGCATCCGATGGGTAAAACTCTCCGCGAAAAAGAAATTATAAGTATTACCTTTAACATTTATCCCCCCCCCTCCCCCCCCCAACATACATTTAAGCGTTAAACAGTTTTTTCCGGAAATATCAATGCCCCTGTCCCAAGCCGTCTTGGTTTTGGCCGGGGCATTTTTATTTGCCGCCGTGTTACGGCGGCCTTTCTCTCCAAACCTTTTCAAAGGATCTACCCATGAAAAAGAAATGTCTCTTTCTTAAAACGGCCTGGGCCGCGCTGGCCCTGGTCCTGGCGTTTGCCGCCTGCCCCAACCCAAACAATGGCGGGGGCGGGGACCCCGCCAACAAAGATGCCCTTACCGCAGCTATTGCAAACGCGGAAGCAGTGGCGGCAGCGACAAAAACAAGTGTGGGGTGGCACCGAGAATGGGAATTGCACGGGCCTCTGGCGGATGCACGTAAATCTATATCCTATGTTGTAGCCGTGCCCTATCTCCCATTCGTCGGGAAACCCGTCTCCGTCGGCGTCGGGATTCTGCGGGGGGTGGTCGTCCGGGTCTAGGGGGTCATAGCCGTTGACCACCTCCCAGCCATCCTCGTACCCGTCTCCGTCCGTGTCTTTTTTGTTCGGGTCCGTCCCCAGAAAAGTTTCTTCCTCGTCGGTAAGGCCGTCCCCGTCGCTGTCAATGTCCTGCCAGCCGGTTCTGGAACTAAAATGAATGGCAACGGTTATCTTTGCCGTCGTTGCGTCCGGCAGGCCGGGCGTTATGTCCGCGCTGTCCCCGTTGTGGGCTATTCCCGCCAGGTTCAGGCCCCCGAAGTTGTACCCCGTTCTGGCCGCCACTTCCGCCAGGGCCGTGTAGTCCTTCCCGGCTCCGAACGCGCTGTCCGCGGGGTCCCAGCTTATCTTCACCATATACGGGAGGCTCTGCGTGTCCAGTGCCTTCGCCGGAGTCGGGTGCAATTTCTTTTTCGGGGCATTTAGGCAGCCATGATGAAGTCCCGAACCGAAGCGCCCCACATCCCGCTTTCTTCCTTAGCTTTAAGCGTTACCATCTCCTGGGCATTGCCCTC
>JAIRZS010000023.1 GCA_031267115.1 Treponema sp. | reverse complement strand
TGGCGTTGATCGCCGTCCGGGCCGGCGGGGCGGACGACAAGGATCATATTGCCGCCTTTGCGGACCCGGCCCGTGTCTGGGGGCGGGGGGTGGAATCGGTAATTGAGGAAGCCTACCGGGAGGGATTTAAAACCGCCATTATCGGCGGCAGGGTCATGAATCTCAGAATGCCCTTTGCCGAAAACAACGATCGTTCCGAACTGGCCGATCAGGGCTGGGAAATCCTTGGGGGGGGGAAGGCGGACCCGCGCTATCTCTGGGAGGCAATCGGGAAAATTTTCAAGACGGAAGATTTTTTAAACTACACCAAAACAATAATGGACGGCCGGGAAAAGGTAATTGTTTTTGATATTCCCACAAAGACCTGGAGCGCGAGTTTTGATCTTTTTGACATTGCCCGGATGAAGGCTGGGGCTTACCGGGGGCTTCCTCACCGGCCCTATGTGCTGGTTTCCGGTTCGGGGATTCAGGAAAGCGATGTGTACAATTACCTTTACTGTGTGGGCTGGATAGGTATGGACTGTTCCGGCTTTGTGTGGCACGTGCTGTCCTACATTGCCCGGAAGGGGGGCGTCGATCTGGGCCGCTCCCTCAGGCGCAGTATCGGAAACCCCCTGGGCCGCGATCCCTCGTGGTATGTGGGGACCAAATTCTTCAATTCTTCGAGCCGGGAACTGATCACCGTTAAAGATGAGATCCGCAACATTAGGCCCGCGGACGTGCTGCTCTTCCGGGGAGAGGACGGTTCCATGGTACATTCGGCGATCATCCAGTCCGTCAATTTTTCTACGGGGGTGATCCGCTACCTTCAAAGCACCGACGAAGCGCCCCTGGCCGAACGGGGCATTCACGAGTCTTTTATTACATTTGATCCCGGCAATCCGGGAATCAGCCTGGCGGACCCTTTGGTAAACTGGAACCAGGCGCGATATCCCCCGTTTCCCGGGGAAAAGGCCTCACCGTTTTCCAGTGACGGCGAGCGCTACCGGGCTTATGCCGAAAAGGGCGGCGGCAAGATGGTGCGCCTGAGAATTATGGCGGAGATTATTAACAAACTGGGCAAGTAGCCGCCGCTGTCTTGCAGGGTACTGTTTCTTTCCCGCTGGCAACAAGTCGCGAGTTCGGCCCAAGAAAAGAATTTTAACCACGAACCGCACGAACTTCACAAACGGCATAGTGTTACTCTGGTTTTCTATCTTCTTCCTGCCTCGGCCACAAGAGAAGAGGCCGCGAATTGCGCGAATTACCGCTAATCATCAGAATAATTCGTGAAAATTAGTGTTCATTCGCGGACCTTGATATTCTCCATTGGACTCACGTTAAGCAAGTGTGAAAAATTCGTATGGGTTTTGCGGATTTTTCGCTTCCGGTTGAAGCAAAACGGCGGCTCAATCCCATATATATTTGTATGAGAAACTTGCGTTTGCTTGGCCAGGGTGTCTGGTACGGAATACGTACCCACATCAACAATCGCGAGCCGTTGTTCAGGCGGCCCGACGCTCTGGCGCTTTTCACCTGCGTGTTCCGTCAGGCTAAGGGGCGGTATGCGTTCGAGGTTCGCGCCCTGCGGCTTGAGGATGATTGGCTTGCATTTTACATCATGCCGGCGGACGGGTTCCAGCTTCCCGAGATTATGAAGTGGCTAAAGCAGGTGTTCGCGCAGCGGTTTAACGGGATGGATGGGAGGATAGGGCATATCTGGGGGGACAGGTATTGGTCGGAGATATTGGAGGGGGAGCCACCGGAGGAGGCAAAGATCGGGGTCAGACCCTCATATGAAGGAATTGCGGAATCCCTCTGTTTTCTATTTTTTTCCCCCTGTTTTCCGCCTCTTTTCCCCCTCCCCGCCGCCCCTCCTCCCGGTTAGCTATCGCCCGTTACCCGCAGACCCCTGTTTTTTTCCCAGCCCCACATAGTAAGTCTCGAATGATCCGGCCCGGCACGCCGCCGGTTTGAAACTTTTTCCGGATCCAAACAATTTCCGGATCCGCCTAAGCAGCCCGGCTGTGTCCCCGCCCTGGAACACTTTTACTACCATACCGCCGCCCGGCTCCAGGACTGTTTCGGCGTAGAGGAGCGCTTCTTCCGCCAGGGCCAGGGAGCGCAGGGTATCTACCTGGCGGTTTCCTGTAGTTGCCGGGGCCGCGTCGCTTATGAGCAGATTATAGGGGCCGTGTCCGGCAAGGGCCTGGCGGGTTTCGGGGGCGGCAAGGTCCCCCTGAAGAAAGAAAAAGTTTTCGCCGTCGAAAAGGCCGCGATCGTATTGGCGGGACAGGGGGGCAAGGTCCGCAGCGGCAAGAAAACCCCTGCCCGCCAGTCTGCGCAGGAGGAAAAGGCTCCAGCTTCCCGGGGCAGCCCCCAAATCCAGCGCCCTGCAACGGGAAAGATCCCGGGGCAGCAGGGGGAATTTTTCAATAAGCTCGCTGAGTTTGTAGACCGAGCGGGCGGGATAGCCTTCTTTCTGCGCTCTGGCCGCCCAGTAATCGGGCTTTTCGTAAGATGTCTTCGCCATATCAGCCGGCGTTTGCCGCAGCAGGGCTTACTTCAAACGGAAAGCTTGTATAAAATACCGTCATGGATTCGGAGTATATAAAAAGGCTTGAAAAGATTGAAGAGCGCCTTTCCCTGTTTCTGCCCCGGTTTCCCGGTCGGTCCTGGATGGACATGGTTTTTGAAGATTCCGCGCGGCAGGTGGGCCGTGATTTAGCGGCGTCTCTGCTTGAGCCGGGCTGGGACATTGTAAACCGTGGGGGCAAACGCTGGCGGCCCCTGCTCCTTACCCTAATCTGCGAGGCGCTGGGCGGGGGGGACAAGGGGCTTGCCCTGGTTCCCCTGGTGGAGTTTCCCCACAATGCCAGCCTTATTCACGATGATATCGAAGATAATTCCGACGAGCGCCGGGGCAGGCCCGCGGTACATCTTATATACGGCGCCGATACCGCTATTAACAGCGGGTGCTTTTTGTATTTTCTGCCGCTTGTCTGCATTGATTCGTGGGATGCCACGGCGGAACTGAAAAACAGGCTTTACGCTGTTTGGGCCGAACATATGCGCCGGCTTCATCTGGGCCAGGCTATGGACATAAAATGGCACCGCGACTTTGCCGCTGTTCCGGACCCCGCCGAATACGAGCTGATGTGTCGGCTCAAGACCGGTTCCCTGGCCCGGCTCGCGGCGGTGCTGGGGGTATACGCGGGGTACGCCGGAAAAGCAGGCGGGCTGTCCGCAGGGCGGGAAATTTTCCGGGAACGGGCCGTTCTTCAGATTAAGGCCTTTGGCGGGGCCGCGGAAAAACTGGGGGTGGGTTTTCAGATACTGGACGATGTGAAAAACCTTACTACCGGGAACCCCGGCAAGAAGCGGGGTGACGATGTGGTCGAAGGCAAGAAGAGCCTTCCCGCCCTGCTCTTTCTGAATGAAAATCCCGGAAAAGCCCCCTTGGTGGAACGCTGTTTCCGGGCCGCCCGCGCAGGGGGGAGTTCCGCCCCCGAGGTGGAGGAACTTATCGGCGAGTTTGAGGCCGCGGGGGTGCTGGAAAAAGCCGGAGCGCGTGGCCTTGCGCTGATCGGCGAGGCCATGGAGGCCCTGGCCAATCCCGGCGGTGATTTTTGGGAGACCGGGAACGGCGGGGAGGAAGGCCCCGGCCTGGCTGCGGAAGCCCTCGCGGCCCGCCGCCTTTTGGCAGGATTTACAGAACTTCTGAGATAAGCGTTCCGGCTGCTTGCGCCCGAGCCGCCGAATTTGGGCGCATCCGTGCGCCTATAGCGCACGGACCGGGCTTTGCGGGGTTCCGCTTCGCTTCATTCTTTGCGCCTGGCGGCGCAAAGAACGCTCCGCGCCCCTCCAATCCCTTGCGCGTCCCGTGCGGGGGCCTTTTTTGCCAGGGTAACGCATATTGCGCCGTGCGCTGAATTTCCGGGACACTTTATGTAAAAATCGTTACAGCCCCCTTTTCCCATGCTATACTCTCCTTATCGGGCCTTGAAGTCCGCAAAAACCCTATTTCAAAAGAGCGTCCCCTATGAAAAACATACCCCATGCAAAATATAGAAATATAGAAATATAGAAAGATTGAGGGAGCAGACGGCCACAGAGAAGTTTCCGGATCCTATCCGTCTGCTTCAATAGCAAAGCCCAGATCCCGGTAGCCTTTCATGCGCCGGTTAAACATCCGTTGCAGGACCGGGACCTTTTCGTCCACGTAATCATATATCCGTATCTCGGTTTTCCCCTGAGCGCTGCGGTTAAGCCGTCCGGCGTATTGTATCAAGGTCCCCTTCCATGAAAAGGGAAAGACAAGAAACAGGGTATCAAGACAGGGCAGGTCGAAACCTTCCCCAAGGTATTTTCCCGTTGCCAGAATGATCCGGTTTGAACCGGAAGGCACATGCTGTATATTTTCCATGATGTTTTTTAGCTGTTTCTTGCCCAGTCCGCCTTTCAACACAAAAAGATAGTCCGTACACGTGCCCAAACTATCCGCCAGAAAAGCCAGATGATCGAGGCGTTCACTCAAGACCAGTATCTCCCGTCCTTGAGCGTGTACGGTGGCAATGTCCTGAATGATCACACAGTTTCTGTCCGTGTCCATCCAAAGCAGTTTGAACAGTTCCTGAATCTCAAGGGACATACCGGTAACAGTCTGCGGCTCACCATCATTCCCCCCGGGAACAGACGAGGCGGCAGGTTCCGGCAACCGAAAGCCGGTGTATCGGGGAATCACCTTCTGGAAAAACCGGGCGGCCTGTCGGTTGGCCGTGTAACGCGGCTCGCCTAAATTCATAAAGACAATGGGCTGCTGTCCGTCCTTGCGGGTTATGGTCGCGGAAAGACCCAGCCGGTAATAGGCGGGGCATTTTCGGATGACGCCTTCAAAAGAGGCCGCCGATATATGGTGACATTCATCCACAATAACCTGACCATAATCTTTAATCCATTCGGGAACCCCGTCCTTTCTGCC
>JAIRZS010000326.1 GCA_031267115.1 Treponema sp. | reverse complement strand
CAAAAAATCCCGATTATCCGGCGTGCGCGAACCTTTGGTTCGATCGGAGTTTGTAAGGTATAAAAATTCACTTTCGTGAATTTTTATACGGTTTTATGCGCGAAGCGCAACAAACTCCTATCCTTCAATATCGATGAGCGAGGGGGAAGGGACTTCCCCGTAAAGGGACCGGTTCTTTTTGGAATAAGGGCTTTTCCGTATAGTTTTAATTTCAGACCGTATCGCGTCCATGCGGCGGGAAAGCAGCTCCCTGTTCCGCTCAGCCCTGGACGCCGCCTCGGACCTGAGTCCTTCGAGGGCGTCCTTAAGGCCCGGAATACCGGCGGATTCTTCGGCGGCTTCCCTGTCCCGGCCCTTCCGGCCTTTCCTGGGAAGCGGGTACGCGTCCCGGTACATATCTTCAAGGGGGTCGATTACTTTCTGAATAGAGAAAATATCGGCGATTATCTTTTCCTCAAGCTCCACATGGGCCGCCAGATCTTCGGCATTTCCCTCCTCGATCACGTCCTTCTGTTTGTCAAGGACTTCCAGGTACTGCCGGAACCGGTCCCTCTGGGTTTTGAGGAGTTCCCTGAACCGCCTGAGTATGCTTATCCGGCGGGAAACTTCGTCGTCGCTGAGCGTGTTTGGCGCTATATCTGCCATAGAATCACCTTAACCGGCAATATTGACGCCAACCTCGGCCCTGCCTCTGACATCGGCCGGGCCTTTGGCCGCAACTTCGGTCCAGGCGCCCCTCAGATCGTTGATCTGGTTCCTCACGACAAGGACCTTCCGGGCGTCGTGGGATATATTAGCCTCCAGAAGCTGCTGGTTGAACCAGGTGTAAAGGGCAAAGAGATTTTTCGCAATCTCGCCCCCCTGGTCAAAGTCAAGGGAGACCATCAATTCGGTAACAATTTCCTGGGTTTTCAGGATTCCCTTGCCAATTGCCTCAATCGACCGGGGATTTTTCTTGTCCCCTCTGTCCTTGCCCATAAGATCAAGGCTGTGATCAAGCTGCTTTACCGCTTCGTCGTAGAGCATAATAATAAGCTGCCCCTGGCTGGCGGTTTTTATCCTCGTTTCCCGGTATGCGGATAACGCGTTTGTATATGCCAAAATAACCCTCCACGTGTGGCCCTACCTCTCCTTATCGGCATTTCTAAAGGAAGTTTAAGATTTTTTTTCAAAAATTGTAAGGGCCGGCTCCTGGAGGCCCCCTTTCGGGGTATTTTCGCGGCTTGCTCAATTGAACTTTCTTTCGAAACAAGATAAGATATCTTGCTTGTTCGGTAGTTTTACAAGGGAATTCGGCAGTTTTTTGCAGGTAAAAAGGAAGCGAGGTAGCTGAAAATTTCTATGGCGAAAGATGAGGACCCTGCCCGGCAGATAGAGGTACTGAAAAAAGAAAACACAAAGCTTGCCAGGCAGCTCGAACGGGCCAGGGACGATCTGAATAAAGCCAGGGCCATGACCGCTGCCCAGACAAACCTCTTTTCCGCCCGTATCGCGGTACAGCAGAGGCAGGAAAACTACATGAGCATGCTCCTCGGGAGCAGCCCCGACATTATAATCCTGTTTGACGGCGCGGGGCGTTTTGCCTACTGTACCGATGTATTCCTGAAAATCGCGGGCATCCCCAATTTTGAACTGATAAACGGCAAGCATTTCCGCGAGGTTTTCGAGCGTTTCGCGAAAAACGACGTTTCGGTACAGGCCGCTGGCAGCGAAGCCGCGGCATGGACGGGCGCCGCCGGCATACCGACCTGGCTGGACCAAATAGACTGGCTCTTTGCCAATATGAACTATGCCGAAGCCGGGATAGGCGCCAATTCCCTCGAAGAGATACTGGACATTTCCGGGGGCAATCCCCGGAAATATCAGATTCATTTTACCCCGATGCAGGGCGACAGCGGCGCCGTTGAAGGCGCGGTAATGATCTTCCACGATGTAACAGACATCGAAAACGCGAAAAACGAAGCGGAAAAAGCCCGCGAGGCGGCGGAACGGGCAAGCCTTGTAAAGAGCGAATTTCTGGCGAACATGAGCCACGAGATCCGTACCCCGATGAACGCCATTATCGGCATGACCAATATCGCGAGAACCTCGAATAATGTTGACAAGATACAGTACTGCATCGGCAAGATCAACGACGCTTCGGAACACCTTCTGGGGGTCATCAACGATATCCTGGACATGTCCAAGATCGAGGCAAACAAACTTGAGCTTTCGTATTCGGAATTCAATTTTGACAAGATGCTCATCAAGATGGCGAACGTGATCAACTTCAGGATAGAGGAGAAGCGCCAGATCTTCAATGCCCGGGTAGACAAAGATATACCCGCCGCCATTGTCTGCGACGAACAGCGCCTGAGCCAGGTAATCGCCAACCTGCTTTCCAACGCGGTAAAATTTACCCCGGAAGGGGGAACCGTTATCCTCCAGGCCCAGCTAAAATCCCTGGAAGACCTGAAGCAAAGGCTCCAGGACGACAGTCTCCCGGAACTGGCCCCGAGTGAATGTATCATTCAAATCGAGGTGAGCGATACCGGTATCGGCCTTAAGTCCGAGCAAAAGGCGCTGCTGTTCCATTCTTTCCAGCAGGCCGATTCCGGCATTTCCCGCAAATTCGGGGGTACGGGCCTGGGGCTTGCCATTTCCAAGCGTATTGTGGAAATGATGGGTGGTACTATCTGGGTTGATTCGGAATTCGGCAAGGGATCGACTTTTGCCTTTATCATCCGGGTCAAGCAGGGCGAGAAAGCTTCCAAACGGAGTCTGCTCCAGGCCGGGATCAGCTGGGACAACCTGCGCATTCTCGCGGTTGACGACGTACCCGAAATCCTGGAGTACTTTAACGAATTATCCGATCAGTTCGGAGTCTATTGCGATATCGCTTCCAGCGCCTCCGAAGCCTTAAGGCTGGTAAACGAAAGGGGCGGTTACGACATTTATTTTGTAGACTGGAAAATGCCCGGCATGGACGGCATTGAACTGGCGCGTGAAATAGGGAAGATAAAAAGCGCGGGCGCGAGCGCCCTGGATAAAAGCGCGACAATTATCCTTATCAGCGCCCAGGACTGGAATACCGTTGAAAAAGAGGCGCGGGAAGCGGGCATCAAAAAATTTATCCAGAAGCCGCTCTTTGCTTCCGTTATTGCCGATACCATTAACGAATGCCTGGGAGTTGAAGAATCCCTGCCGGTGGACGCCAAAACGGAAGACCATGCGGACTATACGGGCCACAAAATACTCCTGGCCGAAGATATCGAGATAAACAGGGAAATTGTACTAACCGTGCTGGAGCCTTCGGGCCTGGAGATTGTCTGCGCGGAAAACGGCAGGATCGCCCTTGAAAAATACAGCGCCGATCCCGCCGGTTTCGACATGATATTCATGGATATCCACATGCCCGAAATGGACGGCTACGAAGCCACCCGCCGGATTCGCGCCCTGGATGCGGATCCGGCGAAAACCGTCCCCATAATCGCGATGACCGCCAATGTGTTTAAGGAAGACATCGAAAAATGCCTCGCCGTGGGGATGGACGACCACATAGGCAAACCCCTTGATTTTATGGAAGTGATGAAGATGCTTAAACGCTTTCTGGGATAGACCTGCAAGCCAGGACGGTTGCGTTTACTTTTTTCTAGTCTTTTTGCGCATTTTTTGCGGTTTCACCGCAAAAAACTCAGGCTTACGGGGCTCCGCGTGTCCGCCATAGCGGCCTCGCTCCGGCCCCGGCACAAAGCGCTGCGGCCGCTTCGCGCCCCTCCTATCCCTTGCGCCCCAAGGGGTTTTCCGCCCTTTGGGCGGCTCCATCTCCCTCAACAAAAGTAAATGCAGGAACCCTGCTATGACGCTTCTTTCCGCCTGTGACGCTGATCTGGAAATAGCCGCCGTTGCGCTTCGGGACGGCTGTCTCGTGGCCTTCCCCACCGAAACCGTCTACGGCCTCGGCGCGGACGCCTTCAATCCCCGCGCGCTGGCCCGGGTTTTCGAGGCAAAGGGCCGCCCCCGCTTTGACCCGCTTATTGTCCACATCGCCGCTCTGGAAGATATAAGCAGGGTTGCCCGGCCCGAGATTCTCCCCTCCGAATCCCGCGCCCGGTTCGAGCTTTTTTCCGCCGAATTCTGGCCCGGCCCGCTCACCCTTGTCCTGCCCAGGCGGGCGGAACTGCCGGATCTTGCGACAAGCGGCCTTCCCACAGTCGCGGTCCGTTTTCCCGCCCATCCTGTGGCCCGGAAAATTATCGCGCTTTCCACATGCGCCGTAGCGGCCCCGAGCGCGAACCCCTTTGGCCGCCTTTCGCCGACCAGCGCCGATCATGTCCGGAACCAGCTTGGGGAAAAGGCGGATTTTATCGTTGACGGGGGTATTTCGCCGGTGGGGGTAGAGTCCACGGTGCTGGACCTTACCGTTGATCCGCCGCGGATTTTGCGTCCCGGCGGCGTTTCCCGCGAGGCGCTTGAGGCGCTTGCCGGAACGGCGCTCGGCGGCCCGGATAACAACGCCGGCGTTACCGCGCCGAATTCGCCGGGAATGCTCAAAAGCCACTACGCGCCGCTGACGCCGCTTCTGCTGCACGGCGGGGCGGAAATGCTCCGGCTGCCCCGCGAAAAAAACACGGGCTACCTCTTTTTCAGCGGCAGGAGCCTCGGCCTGTGGCTCGCCCGGCAAGCGCCGTCGGTCGGGCCGGACCGCGCGGAGACGCCGGAAATTCGCGCGCTTTCCGAGACAGGCAGCGCCGCGGACGCGGCCGCCGGCCTCTTTTCCGCCCTGCACCGGATGGACGCGCTGGGACTCCTTTGCATTCACGCGGAACGCGCACCCGACAGCGGCCTTGGGCGGGCAATCAACGACCGCCTTGAACGCGCCTCGTGTTAGGTAGTAATTCTCAGTAATGAAGAATTTGT
>JAIRZS010000310.1 GCA_031267115.1 Treponema sp. | reverse complement strand
ATAACTCCAGGTAAACGCAGAGGCGCCAGGCGCCACTTGTTTTACTTCTTTTACTTCTTCGACTTTGCGGTAAATCCCTGCGGTAATTCTTTATGTGGGGGGTAGGCCGGGACCTTGGCCCGGTCGCAGGGGGGCCGGACAGGGCCTGCGTCCGTCTGGGCCGCCTGTCTGGTAACAGGCCCCGCCTTAGGTATTATTTAGAGTTTCCCTATGATCGCGGCGGCGGCCAGGGACAGGATTTCCGCGCTTTCTATCGCGGCGCCCAGCGCGTCGCCGGTGTAGCCGCCCAGGGAATTCCGGTAGAGCCGGGCGTAGAAGAGCGCGGTGAGCGGGGCGGCGAGGGCAAGGCAGATGACGGCGTAGGCGAGCGCCCGAAGAACGGGGCGGGGCAGCGACGGCGCGGCGGGGCGGCCCGGAAGGACGGTTTCCAGCAGGGCCCATCCCAGGACGCAGAGGCCGAAACAGGCAAGCGCCGCAGCGGTTCCGGCGATACAGCGGCAGGGTCGGGCGTCCTTTGCCATTGCCCCCAGGCCGCCGAGGGAAGCGGGTTTTGCCATGCAGGGGACAAGGGCCGCGCTGAATCTGCCGAACAGGGGGAAGGCGAGAAATACCGCGGGAAGCGGGAAACTGCCGGAGGGAAGGCCGGGGCAGGGCGGCGGTTCCATAGTGAAAACGACGCGCAGAAACGCTGTTTTCAGGGAAAGGGCGGCGAAGCCCGCGAAAAAGCCGTAGACGCCTATGCGGGAATCTTTTAGTATGGAGAGCCGCTTCTCCCTGTCCGCCGTTCCCAGAAAGGCGTCGGCGGTGTCCATGAGGCCGTCCAGATGGAACAGGTTGAAACAGAGGTACTGCGCTGTAAGCGTTACGACTGCGGCGGCAAGGGGATCGATTCCGAAAGACGAAGTACAGGCGAATAACAGTAATGCCATTAACGCGGGAAAGAGGCCGGTTACCGGGAGCCAGTAATCCATTCCCGAAGGGTCAAAGTCAAACCGCGTTTTTACCGGTATGCGCGAGGCTACGCTCAGGGTTGAAAGGAAGCGGTCCCTTGCCTTTCCCACTAGTACTTTTCCTCAGGCGTTTCCGTGTCGCTGACATGGGCGCTTGAAAAAGAGGCCATCTCGCGCGCGGCTTTTACCCCCAGCTCGACGATGTGCCCGCCGATTACCGCGCCGGTACCCTCCCCGAGCCGCATGTCAAGGTCAACGACGGGGTCCAGGCCCATGTGATCGAGCAGGGGCCGGTGGCCCGCCACTTTGGAAAGATGCCCCGCGAAGAGCCAGTCCCGTACCTGCGGGTTGATGAGGTACGCCATATAGGCTGCGGAGCTGACGGGAAACCCGTCGAGAACGCAGCCGATACCTTTGTTTTCAAGGCCCAGGATAAAGCCGGCCATCATCGCGAAATCGAAAGATCCCAGGTTTTGCAGTATCGCCTTTCCGTCTTTCGGGGGGCTGCGCCTTTTTACCGCCTCGCGGACTATGTCCCTCTTGTGTTCCAGCATGGCGTCGTCAATGCCGGTCCCCCGGTCAACCATGTCCTCCGCCCGGAAGCCCGCGGCGACCAGCATCGCGGCGGCGGTGGCGGTGTTGCCGATCCCCAGGTCCCCGATAGCGGCAAGATCGATTTTCCTGCCAGCCGCGTCTTCCGCCAAAGACCTGCCCCGGTCCAGGGCCATCTCTGTTTCCGTTTCGGTCATGGCCGGTTCCTCGAAACTGTTCCTGGTCCCGCGCCCGATCCGCGCCCGTACAAGAGAACACGCCGCTTTCCTGTCGCTGTCCGGGGGAAGATCGTCGCCCATGATCCCGGCGTCCACCAGGGTTATCTCCCAGCCGGTCCCGCCTGCCAGGGCGTTGATGCCCGCGCCTCCCGCGAGAATATTCAGCGCCATCTGCCGGGTTACTTCCTGGGGATAAAGGGATACCCCGCAGGACGCGATGCCGTGATCCCCGGCGAAAACGTAGATTCCCTTTTTTTTAATTTCCGGGGGGACCTTCCGCTGTATTTCCGCCATTTTTACGCACCAGGTTTCAAGTTTCCCCAGGCTTCCCCTGGGTTTTGTCAGCCCGTCAAGGTGTTCTTCCATAGCGGTCTTTAAATCTTTCACAATCAGCCTCCTGCCGGCGGCTTTGATGCCGCCATGTTTTATATTGCCAGAAACACGGCTATGCTTTCCCGCGCATCTTCCCAGGAAAACACCTCCATGTTTATAACCCCTTTAAATTCTTTTAGAAGCGGCCGGAATCTTCCAAGCCAGGCCGCTTCCGCTGTTATGGGCCGGTGGTCGGGGAGCCTCCCGTCAAGGGCCGCCCTGTCCCTGTCAACGCCGTGCAGGTGGATTTCCGCGATACGTTCGCTGTTTTCGGCAAACCGCCCCGCCGGGTCCGCCCCCTCAAGCAGAAGGTGCCCTGTATCCATGCAAAGCCCCGCATTGCTGTCGAGATGGGGCAGCAGAGCGTCGAGCAGGCCGGGATTGGTGTTTTCAAGAAGAAAGCGGCAGCGCGGGAATTCGGCGGCCCAGCCGTTGACAAGGGCAGCCAGTTCCGCGGCCTTTTCGGGGGGGCCCGGGTGCGCGATGAAGTGGCGCGCGAAGGGCGCGAGGCGTTCCACAAGCTCCCGGTGTCCGGGAAGCAACGGTTCCGGCAGGTGCGCGGTAAAGACGAAGCGTTCCCGGTACTCCAGTATCCCTTGCCATTCAGCGTCGAGCGTTTTTTTGATTTCCCCGTCGTAGAGAAAGAACAGCAATTCCACCCCGGATACTTCTTCCTTGTCTTCGAGAAAGCGGAGGTTTTCAAGGTATGTGCCGGGAATAACCCAGGAAGGAACGCTGATTATGCCCATCACTTCACCTTAAGGGGGATGCCGCAAACCATGAGCTCTACCCGGTCCGCGGCGGCGGCGATTTTTCTGTTGGCCTCCGCGAGGAGCAGGTTGTAGCGCCTTGTAACTTCGTCGAAGGGTACATTGCCAAGCCCGGTTTCGTTTGTGACGACAATGCAGTCGCGCATATTCGCGCGTATGCCCGCGATAAAGCCTTCGAGTATCCGGCTGAAGTCGCCTTCCCGCCTGTAGTACACAAGGTTATTTACCCACATGGGAATACAGTCCACCAGGGCGCGTTCCCCCGACTCCCTGGCCGCCCTGTCCAGTTCCAGGGTTTCTTCGATAGTGGTAAATCCGCCGGTAGTAAATCCGCCGGCGGCCCCGGAAGCCAGGCGGTCCCTCTCTTCCCGGTGTTTTGCGATCCGCCCCCTCATCTCGTCATCCAGGGCTTCCGCGGTGGCGATAAACGAAACAAGGGATCGCCATTCAAGGGCCAGATCCAGGGCGCGCCGGGATTTGCCCGACTTGATGCCGCCTGTTATGAGGGTAATCATACTCTTTTATATCACAACATAGCGCAGGCCGTTTAGTATCTGTTCCAGCAGGAACAGCGCCCCGTCCCCGCCGAAAAGGGTCTTCCCGGTAATGTCGATATAGCCCAGGGACGGCAGGGCTATTTCTATGCCGCAGAATCTCTGCCCGTATAGTTTCAGTTCCGCGATAGTATTTCCGTCCGCCAAAAGAATATGCGCCGGCGTTTCGATTATCGGGGCCTCAAGCGCCTCCCCGCAGCGAATTTCCGCGAGAAACGCCCCAAGCTTGCGGGTAAAGAAAGCGTCGCCGCCGGGCAGCACGGAAATCGACGCGGGTATCATCCCCAGGTAGGCGCAGAGCCATTTGGTTATGGCATAGGCAACGGACGCCTCGGCCTTTACGGAAAAGAGCGTCCCCCTGGGGAGGCCCAGGAGGGAAGAAAAGCGGGAGAGGTAAAGGTAGGCCCTGGCCCTGGCCCTTTCAATTTCCTCAAGTGCCGCCCGCCCGTCACCGCCCAGTTCGCGGCATATCCTGCGGATAAACGCTTCGGCGGCGTCAAAACCGATGGGCGGGCCTTCTTCGGGAACAAAATACGGGGTCCCGTATTCGGCTTTCAGTTTTTCCGCAATCTCAAGGCTGTATTCGGGATAAAGCGCCACGTTTAAAGCCGCCCCGCCAATTCCGGCAAGCGAGGCGGCATCGTCCCCCGCGCCGGGCGCGGCGGCCAGAGCGATGCCGGAAGCTTCGAGGAGGCGCTTTAAAACGGCAAGGTTCTGCGCGTAGTGTTTCTGGTAGATGCAGAGTCCCAGGATGTTCACCGCCTTTTGTTTCCCGCCGCCATTGGCCGCCCTGCCGCCGGTAACGGTATTGCTGCCGGATATGGATTCGGCGCACGGGGAAGGGCCTTGCCGCCTTGCCGCGTCCAGGGCGCAGATGATCGCCTTCTGGTAGCCGGAGCCGAAGCTGCCTGAAAACCCGGTGTTTTCCAGCGCGAAAGCCGGTATGTTCCCGACTTCTTCGGCGAGGAAGCGGTCCAGGTCGTCTCCGATAAGGGCCGCGCCCGGGGAATTGATCACCGCGACAAGGCCCGGATTTTTCCGGACTGCGGCTCTGAGTATCTTCGCGATTTTTTCCCCGCCGCCAAAGACATAGTCTTCGCCGTCAAGGTAGGTGGAGGGTATCCGGGACTGGCCGAAATAAAAGCCCTCGGTGTATTCCAGGGGGTTAAAGGTAGGGGTACGGAGGAACTGGCTGTCCGCTATGGCGCTGTGGTAGAATTTGCAGCCCGTGGGCCCGTTTAAAACAGTGCAGGCGTCTTTGATGCCCTCTACCGCGAAAAGGGCGCCGGAGAAACTGTCAGGCGTAATATTTTCTGAATAGTGAATCATCCTGCCTCCAGCCCTCCCGCAAATTCATCCGGAAAATCTCGCTCCAGCGCCTGGCAAACTCAAGGCCGCCCAGAAAGCCCGCGGTAGGGCTTAGAGGTATGGTGTCCGCAAGCACCGACGGGTCCTGATCGTTGGAACCGTAATTGGTAAGCAGGAGGTCCGGCTTTATCCGCCCCAGGTCTGCCTGCCTCCGCCCGTTTTCGTAGGGGACTTGCAGTTCCCCGATACTGTCCCGGAAGAGGGTGCGGAAATTGTTGTCCTGCGAGAAATTGAGGATGCCCACAAAGGCGATTTCCATTTCCAGATCGCAGGCGATCTGCAATATCCAGTCAATATCCTGGTTATAGGTAACGACCATAAGCCGCCTGCCTTTAAGTTCGGCCTTTATCCCCGCTATCCCTTCCCGGTATTCCTTTTCATAGCCGGCAATGATGCTTTCGATTTCGGACCTGCCCCTGCCGAAGTATTCGCCGATCCTGCGGACCCAGGCGCAGCTTTCCCTGAAACCTACGGGGAAGGCTTCTTCCAGAAATTCCGCGTCAAATTCTTTTTTCAAAAAATCCCGGATGGTTCTGCCCATATAATCGTTGTACGCGAGGATGCTGACTTTTCCCCGTTTAAAGGCGCGTATATCTTCGGCTTTTGTTTCGCACAGGAAATTGCAGTTGATCTTGATGCCGAAACGCCCGAGAATCTCCGCCACATAGCGCAGGCTTTCCGAACGGGCGTTGGTTTCGGCCTTTTCGGCAACAATGTTCACCGTGTTTTCTTCGGCGCTTATGTTCCTGTCGATCAATGCCCTGGCGATTTCCATGTAGGCGATAAAGATGCCTTGCAGGAAATCGCCCCGGATAACGCCGTCGGCAAGTATGGGTACGATCCGCGTGTCCTGATCCTCATAATCGCGGACAAAACGGATGTCGTCGCCGATGACGCCGCTCGGGCAGGTGGTCAGGACGAAGATTACCCTGGGTTTCCGCGCCTTCGCCTCCAGGAGCTTCTTGCGCAGCGTTTCCGTCCCGCCGAATATCATAACCCCCTCGTTCATCTGCGAGGACACTACAGGCGGCGCGGACGTATAGGGCAGAACGATCCCCCGCTCCAGGATGAAACGCCTCGAAGCGGATGTGATGCCCTGGTAGGTGATATGGGCGCAGCTTTCGGGGCCGTGGGCGATACAGACGCTGTCTTCTATCTGGGTACAGATGCTCATGGCGCCGTTAAAGGCGCAGCCGTGAAGCGGCTCCCTGGCGACAAGGCCCTTGGAAAACCACGCGGCCTTTTTGCCGGGTACGCCGGATACGCCCCGCGCGGCGGCCCCGGCGTTCTGCGCGGGCCGGCTCTGTTTCCCGGCGGCGAAGGGCTTTTTCCCAAGGAGCCGCTCCTCAAGATCTTCATCCTCCAGGGGAAGCGCGGGGTAGAAATCCTCCTGCGCGTAGATTTGCCGCGCCAGTTCCGCGAACTGCCCGGCCAGGGGCGAATCGGGCCAGGCCTCCACAAGGCAGCTTCCCCGCTGCTCGGCGCCGGCAAACAGGGGGTCCCTTTTGATGCGGGCGATCAGGGGCAGGGAAACAGCGCCGCAAAAACGGCGTACCATTTCTTCCTCCTCCTCCCCTCTTGAATTGAAGATAATCCCGCCCGCCCTGTTCCCGGCCTGATCGTAATTGCGTATGCCCCGCAGGATATTGTTTGCCGCGTAGAGCGACATAAATTCCCCGGAAGTTACGATGTATACCTTTTCCGCGTAATCCCGCCTGATGGGGACCGCGAAGCCGCCGCAGACCACGTCCCCCAGAACATCGTAGACAATCGCGTCGTAACGGTTTTCTTTTATCCCCAGCCGGTCCAGCAATTCGAAGGTAGTCAGGATGCCCCGCCCCGCGCAGCCCACCCCCGGTTCCGGGCCTCCCGCCTCAACGCAGTCAACCCCGAAGGCCCCGGCGTGTACAATGTCGGAAAGCCGGCATTTGTCCGGGGCGGTTTCCCTGACATAGTCCAGTACCGTGGCGATCCGCTCCCCGTGCAGCAGGAGCCGCGTCGAATCGTGCTTTGGATCGCAGCCAATCTGCAATACCCGCTTTCCCCGCTTGGCGAGGGCGGCGGAAATATTCGCGGCTATCGTCGATTTGCCGATCCCGCCTTTCCCGTAAACGGCAATTTCAGGCATGGCGGCAATCCTGCCCCGTCCGGCCCGAAACCGCCGTTCCCGCCTGCCATGCCGAAAGCGACCGCAGCATAAAGGAGTGGACATCCATGCCGTATACGGACTTCAGGGTTTCCCTGTCAAGGGCGGCGGCGGGGCTTCCCATGGCGGCAAGTTCGCCGTCACGCATGAGCGCTATGGTATCGGCAAAGGAGCGGGACAGGTTAAGGTCGTGAAGCACGGCGATAACGGTCCTGTTGTTTTCCCTTACCCATTCCGTAAGGCCCCGCAGTAATTCTACCTGGTATTTCAGGTCCAGGTGGTTCGTCGGCTCGTCGAGGAGGATTATTTCCGGGTCCTGGACCAGGGTCCGCGCCAGAAAAACCCGCTGAAGCTGCCCTCCGGATAACTCGTTTATCATACTGTCTTTTACCCCGGAAAGCCCGAGCTTTTCAAGGGCTTCCGCTACCAGGTCCCTGTCCTTTCGCGAAAGCGACGGGATATATTTTTCCGAATGCGCGTATCTGCCCAGCGCCACCGTGTCGGCTGCCGTAAAGGGGAAGTATATCTCCTGGCCCTGGCTCATCACGGCGATCTTCCTTGCCAGCGCCTTTCTGCTGAACGACGAAACTTCCCGGGAATCGACGGAGATGCTGCCCCGGTAATCAAGTATATGCGCGATCGCCTTTAACAGGGTGGTTTTCCCGCAGCCGTTGGGCCCGGCGATACAGAGAATTTCCCCGCGCCCGGCCTTTAGGGAAATGTCCCTGATAACATCCCCGCCGCCGTATCCGCAGCACAGATTCCGTATTTCCAGCACGGTTTCCGCCTCCATTTCATCTTTTCCTGAAGTACACCCAGGCAAAGAACGGCGCCCCCAGAATGGCGGTAACCGCGCCCACCGGCAGTTCCGACGGCGAGAGGATTGTCCTCGCGATTAAATCGGCTGTTACCATCAGGGAGCCGCCCAGAATGGCCGCCATGGGAAGCGTGTGCCGGTGCCTTGCCCCCACGATTTTCCGGGCCAGGTGCGGGGCGATAAGGTCCACAAAACCGATTGCCCCGGCCAGCGCGACCGCGGCCCCGGTAAGGATCGCCGTATAAAAAAGAAGCCTGATCCTCACTTTTTCCGCGTCAACGCCGAGCGACTTTGCCTGATCTTCCCCGAAAGTAAGAATGTCCATCTCCCTGGTGTGCCTTGCCGCCCCCAGGCTGCCCAGCGCGAGGAAGGGCAGCAGCAGGATTACATAATCCCAGCCCTTGAGGGAAAAGCTGCCCATCTGCCAGTAAAGCAAATTCCTGAGCTGCTCCCGGTACAGGACGACAAGGATCGTAAGGAAGGCGTTGACAAATAGAGAAAAGACCATGCCAAAAAGAATAATAGTGTTATTGGAAAAATTTTTGTCAATTTTTGCCGTAAAGAACAGCACAAAAAACACTGTCACAAGGGCGAACAGAAACCCCGCGAAGGGCAGGGTAAAGCCGCCCGCGAAGGGGAGGCGCAGCCCGGTAAGGATAACCAGAGCCGCCCCCAGGGAAGCGCCCGAAGACACGCCGATGATGTAGGGCGAAGCCAGGGGATTCTTCAGGGTTGACTGGAACACGGTCCCGGTTATGGAAAGAGCGCTGCCGGTCAAAAAAGCCAGAAGCGCCCGGGGGAACCTCAGGTTCCAGACTATGGTGACATTCTTGGGATCTATCCCGGCCCTTAAAGGCAGATTTGCTATCTTGTGGAAGGCGATACTCAGGGTGTCAAAAAAACCGATGGACGTGCTGCCCAGGGAAGATCCCGCGCAGAGGATAAGGAGGGAGAAGGCGATCCCTATGGAAAATTTCTCAGGGAGCTTCATATACCTCTGGATATACGGCGCGGGCCATCTGTTTCAGGGCAAGGATTATATTCTGGGAAGGGCGGGACGCGGAATTGGCGTCGAGCTTGAAGACGCGGTTGTTTTGCACCGCGTTGATATGCTCAAAGCCCGGCCTGGCCTTTAAATCCTCCGTAAAAGTATCGATGTCATCAAAAAGCGTGATAACAACATCGGGGTTCCGGTCGATAACCGCTTCCGCGGAAGGGGCGATCCAGCCTTCCTGATCGGCAAAAATATTGTCCGCGCCGATCGTTTCCGCCATTTCGTGAAGATAGGTCCTCCGCCCCAGGGTTACGATATAGGGCGGGGGGGAAATCTCTATATAAACCTTTTTCCTTTCCGTTATCCCCGCGCCCTTCCGGGCAATAGCGTCAACTTCGGCTTTCATGCCGGCGACAAGGGCCTCGCCCTTTTCCCCCGCCCCCAGCAGCCCCGCGATAAAGCGTATATCCCCGTAAATACCCTCGATGCTGTCGCTTGTGGGTATATAGACTACCGTTATCCCCGCTTCCCCCATAAGCCTGAAAGGATCGTCCCCCGAAACCGTCCGGTTGTGTTCGGCGGCGATAATAATGTCCGGGTTAAGTCTTATGATCGTCTCCCCGTCCGGATAGGAAAAATCAATAAGCGTAATATCTTTGTTTATGCCGTCGATCCCCGCCGAATATTCGTCCGCGGCTATGATCTTCCCGCCCAGCCCCAGGCCGATAATGATTTCGCTGTTGGACGGCGCCGTAGAAATAATAGTATTGATCTCTTCCGGCAGGATTACCGTTTCCCCCGCCCGTCCGGTAACAGTGTTTTTTCCCGCCGCCCGCCCGCAGCCCGCAAAAAAAACAGCCGCGAGGAAAATTGCCGCGCAAAGCCTTCCCGTCTTCATGAATACACCCTGCTTATAAATTCCGTTTCCGCTATACCCTTGTCCTTGTTCAGCTTCAGGGCCAGGGAGTAGAAGTACCCGGAAAATAAATTGACATAATCAAAGAGAATATCTTCTACTTTATGGCCCTGTTTTTTGTGCCGGTACATAAGGCGGACCAGGGCTTTGCATTTATTCCTGAGAATATGGCTGTACGAGGCCTCGGGGCATCCCTGGGGGACGACAAACCTCGGCTTGTTTTTACGGGGCGAAGATGCGGCGTCAAAACTTTCCCGTATTTCCCGCTGCAATTCCCCGACGCGGTCCCTCAGCCAGTTCAGGTCTTCCTCAATAATCGTGGTTCTGGTACGCAGGCAGGGGTTAATATGGTACATAAACTCGTTCACCCTGCACAACTCTTCCCTCAGGCCCCCGTCCTCGATTAACGACCGCAGAAACCCTATCATACTGGCAGCTTCGTCGGTGGCAATTTCAAAATCGCAGCGCAGATCCGCCGGGTCATCGTACAGGAAGCTGTAAGCCAGGTACTTGTTCACGCGTTTCCTCCCTGAAAAGCCGCAGTAAAAAACCGAAGTAAAAGCTGAAGCGTCTATCAGCCCGCGATAAGCCGGGCGGGGGGATTTCGTTAGCTAAACAAACCGTTTTCCGTTACACAGCCGCCCCCCGGCCTGTATAAAAAACCTCGAGACCGGGAACCGGAAGAAACCGTAAGGAGAGAAACGGCGGGGCGGTCCCCAGCCTGCGCATTTCGATATGGTATGCTGTT
>JAIRZS010000221.1 GCA_031267115.1 Treponema sp. | reverse complement strand
GCGACCATCGGCAAATGGCGTTCCGGCAGCGCGCGTCCCAACGGGAAAGAGCGGCTCAAGGAGCTTGGGCTTGCCCTCTCCCTGACGGAAGACGGGATGAACGATTTTTTGTTGTCCCTGGGCTATTCGCCGCTGTACCACAAAAACCCCCTGGACGACGCCTGTATTTTTACGATTCGTAACCACTCGGGCGGCGACGCGGTGGCGCTTTACAGAAAATACGTCGAACAGTTCCGCGTCAGGGAATTTAAACCGGCGCAGTTGTACAAAAGTATCCCGACGCTGGTTCTGCAGGACAGCTTTGCCCATGTCCGCACGGAAGCGGAACTGGAAGCCTGGCTGGAACGCTACGCCGGCAGCTTCAGCGCGTTCGCCACGGTCATCGTCCCAAACAGGGAACTTATCCTCTATATCATGATTTTTCTGGGCGGCGCCACGATAAACGAACTGTTCGAGGCGGGCGAATTTCCCGTTACCATCCGGAATCTTCTGTATCCGCTTGTGGCGGGAAACGAGCTTGCGCTGCGGGGGCTGCGGGACAAACTGATCGCCTTTGGCCTTTTCAGGAACATGAACGCCGACGATATCGACCGCCTGCTGGAGCTGGCGAGGCTGCGCGCCTTCTCCCGGCCCGAGACAGCCTTTGAGGCGGCCTCTCTTATCGCCGTAAGACAGGCCCACGCGCGCTTTCCGCTCTACGAGTACGATTACCTGGGCGACGCCGCCGTCACGCTTGAAGACGCTCTGCGGGATACCGGCCTCCGGCCCCTTACCGATTCGGCCCAGTGGCGAAAGAGTTTTTACGCCGGCTTGTTCGAAGAAGTCTCGCGGCGGCTTGGCGATGTGGAACAGCTTGCGAAGAGTTATTTGTCGTCCGACAGGCGCGGCGGCGATGAGGCGGCCTTTGAGGAGTTCTATACCATTTACTCGGAAGCCGAGGATAAATTCCATACCGAAAAAAACCTCGCGGACTATGTGAAAGACGTTATCGATATTCTGATTGAAGACGGCGACGTTCAGGAAAAAGAGGTGCGCGTGTTCCGCGAGCAGCTGCAACTTTAGTCGCAACAGCGCGGAAACGCGGGGCCTACAATGTACACAGCGCAGGAGGTTTTAACATGCAGTCAAAAGTTGTGATTAAAATTACCCGGGGCCAGGGGTTTGGCAAGTCTTACGAGTACAGCGAACACGAAACGCTTTTCATCGGGCGCGCCGACGACTGCGGCATCGTGCTGCGGGACGATACGGTTTCGCGCTATCACTGTATGATGGAAATCCAGCCGCCTCTTGCCTACTTTCATGATTTCGGAAGCCTTAACGGCGCCTATCTGAACGACAAACTGGTAGCCGAAGGACGCGCCCTTACGGGCTTAAGTATTGAGGATGCGCGGAAACAGGAACCTGTTATCTTTCCGGTAAAGGACGGCGACCGGCTGGGCTTAAGCACAAAAACCGAGCTTGAGATCAGTGTCATACAACCGCCTCAAGAAACGATGATGGAAGGCGCCGCGCAAACCCGCAATGAAGAACATCCGTCGGCGGCGCAGGCTTCCGCGGACACCTGCATAATCTGCGGCGTTCCTCTTGACGGCGACACCCGGATTTGTGGAAAATGCCGCGATAATTCCCAGGCGGTGCTTGAGCATATACTCCGTGAAGCGGCCGGAGGAAAAGCCGATTTTGCCGACCTTTCGGGATACCGCAGGATACAACAACTGGGAAAGGGCGGCATGGGGGCGGTATGGCTTGTTGAGGAAGAAAAAACCGGCAAAAAAGCGGCGATGAAGGTTATCCTTCCCGACATGGCGGGCAATGAAAGCTCGCGGGCGCTTTTCCTCCGGGAAGCCATGCTCGGACAGCAGCTTGCCCATGAAAACATCATCAGGCAGTACGACTGCGGAAGCGACGGCGATACCTATTTTATTTTACAGGAGGTGTGCATGGGCGGCAGCGTGGATAATTTTATCGAAAGGATCGATGAGCGCAAACTGCCTGTGGAAATCGCCACGGATATTACGCTGCAGGTACTTGCTGGCCTGGCCTACGCGCATACCGCGCCGATTACCGTTGTAGTAGACGGCCGGCCCGAGTCGTTTACCGGCGTTGTTCACCGGGACGTCAAGCCGGCGAACTTTTTTATTGCGGAAGCGTTTCCCGCGGAGAAATTTTTCGACATCGACGGCGGAACCGGTAAACTGATTTTCCGATCGTTCCGCGCCGCCGAATACCGCGCGGACGCTTCTTCCCGGCCAAAAATCCGGGTCGCCGATTTCGGATTGGCCAAGGCCTTTGAGGCGGCGGGGCTTACGAATTTTTCCGGGAAAGAGGCAAAGGGTACGCCGGTATTTATGCCGCGGCAGCAAATCACCATGTGCAAATACGCGATGCCCGATGTGGACGTGTGGGCCGCCGCCGCTTCTTATTACTATATGCTGACGGGACATTTCCCCAAACCCGTAAGGTCGCCCCGTACCGCGTGGCAGGATGTCTTGCGCAATTCCGCCGTTCCCGTCAGGGAACATGAACCTTCCCTGGACAAAAAGCTCGCGGAGCTTATTGATAAGGCGCTTGTTGATAATCCGTCCATCGGCTTCGAGTCGGCCGTTGGACTGAAAAAAGCTATTGAGGAGGCGCTGTAAGTGCGGACGGATTTGTTTGATTTTTCTTTTTCCGCGGGCAGCGCCCTGGATATCGGGCGCAGACGCAGATCCAACATGGACAAGATTATTTGTTGTCCCGACCTGGGATTTTTCGCGGTTGCCGACGGCATGGGCGGCCTCGCGAACGGCGGCAGGGCCGCGGAGATGCTGACGGAACTTGTTCCCGGTTTTGTGATAACCCTTGCCGGTGAGTTTCGGGGGAAGACACCTGAGGAAATCGGCCCGGCGCTGAAAGAGCGGGTCCGCCTTATCAGCGATCATATTTTCCACTCTTCCAACACGGAAAATGATATCAGTTTCGGCTCTACCCTGTCCTGTGTCTGGCTTGCCGGAAAATCGGCGATCTTCGTCAACCTGGGCGACAGCAGGGGGTTTCTTTTGCCGCGTGACGCTCCGGCCCTGCGCCAGATTACCGAAGACCACAACCTTGCCGGAGAACTTGTGCGGGCCGGGGAACTGAGCAGCGAAGAGGCTAAAAATCACCCCACGTCCAGCCGGCTGATACAGTTTATGGGCATGCCGCCGCCCGCCTGTCCGGACTGCTTTATCGAGCCGGTTTCGCCCGGTGACGGCGTTCTTGTGTGCAGCGACGGTCTCTACGGTATGGTTGACGATCCCGTACTGACGGAACGTATGCGCGGCGGCGGGTCTCCGGATGAGATATGCCGCGGTATGGTTGACGCCGCCAACGAAGCGGGGGGCAGGGACAACATTTCCGTAGTGTACATCAAAATCAAAAACCCCTAGTGTCCGCGCTGCCGGGGCTGTCAATAGACCTGAAAACCCTCTGGCAGACTTCCGCGGTCAATTAGAAAAATGACGGAACATCCGCGTAATCCCTTTTACTTCATATTTCTCGCATTTTTGTCGTGGATGCGGGCTTGCGTCCATGCTTGTGTCCTCGCTTGGGCGCCGGCAAGGATGCGCCAATAACTTCCTCTAATTCTTTTCGGAGGGCTTTGGCTTTTTCTTCGGCTTCCTCCATACTTTTGGTCAGGGCGTCGATTTCGTCGTCCATCGCGACAAGGCGGCTTAAATACTGTTGGCCCTGGGCGCTCTGGTTTCCCGCGGCCTCAAGGTTTTGCCGTATGCGTTCCTGTTTTTCTATAATCCCGTCCCGTTTTCTTTCAAGTTTACCGGCGGAATCTTTGACGTCATCGATCTTTTTCATTATATCGGAAGCTTTCTTTAAGACGATCCGGATATCATCGGGAATTCTTTTATCCGTCGAATAGCCAAGTGCTGTTTCCCACGAAAGATGGCCGATGGTAATGTCTTCGGATAGGGGTTCTTCCTCGATAACCGTGAATTCTATTTCCCTGTTTGCCGGAAGCTCGGCGGCAAACCGGTACAGGCCCGGGGTTTTTTCTTCGTATTTCGCGGGTTCCACAAGCCCGGCATCGCTGGTAATCGGGTGCTCTATGATAAGCTTTCTGGGAGTTGAGGAGGCGTTTCGTACGGTATATACAGACTCGTGCTTCTTTGTCCGCGAAACATTCAAAAGGCCTTTTGAAAGGGCTACGGCCGTAACGGTATTCGTGCCTGAATAGTTGACGCTTCCCTGTACGGAAAGATCCTCGCCGTAGGAGATAATGCGTTTTTCGTTTTCCGGCAGGAACTCGATAAGGGCGTCGCCCGCGTAGCTTCCTCCGTCGTATACCGTTATGGGACCGGCGGGGAGCTTCATCCCCGTGGTGTTTACGAGTTCAACGCTTACGGAAGGATTAACGGTTCCGCTCAGGGCGTCTTTTCCGGAAAGGACCAGAAGTTTTTCCACCTGCATCTCCGCCTCTATCAGGGGCAGCATCGCGCTTTGCCGCCGTTCAATACTCACACCGTCCTTGAGGGTAAACGTAAACTGTTCCCCCGCCGGTTTTGCCCTGGCAGTCCCTAGATAGCCGGAGGAAATGTTGGTTTCAGAATCATCCGACAAACCTTCTGTTACATCCATATGTCTGCGGCGCGAAAAAGAAACAAAGGGCTTGGAATACTCCTCTTCATCCTCGTTATCTATTTCGCTTGCGAAAGCCTGGTTTATCTCCATGACGGTTCCCCGTTCCTCCCCTTTTTCCGCCTCCCCGGATTCGTAGGTCCGCGCTTTAGCGATACCGGCGATTGCCAGGGGAAGTTCCGGCCGGCT
>JAIRZS010000144.1 GCA_031267115.1 Treponema sp. | reverse complement strand
CCAGCTTCCGGCAGTTTAATACTACGAAGATTTTTTTAAAAAAATTTGGGCGCATTTCCGGCGCTTCGCGCCGGAAACCGGGCTTTCCGGGGCTCCGCTACCGCTCCGGCCCCGGCGCTCCGCGCCGTGGCTGCTTTCGCCCCTGCGGGGCGGCACCCCTCCAATCCCTTGCGCGGGGGCCTGTTTCAGGGTATTACGGGCCTCCCGCGGTATGCTGCTAGAATTTCAGGCTAATGCCGCCCCTGAGCCAGGCCAGATGGCCCCATGCGTCGGGCCAGAGCAATTCCGTTACGGGCAGGGTCATTTCCCCGAACAGCCCGAAGGCGGGAACAAAGAAATACCTTCCCCCAACGGTTAAGCTTATACCCAGGTAACCGATGGAAGTATCCGGGCCGTCGATAAAGTGCAGGACCCACCCGGTATCGGCGGCGGCGTAGGTATCCAGTTTGGGGATGGGCCAATTGAAATGATAGAGGATACGGAACTGAATCCCAAGGTAGTGGTGGTAATAAGCATATTTATCTCCTGAATAACTGACGATACCGCCCATACCAAAAGGCAAACCGCCTAACGGCACGGCGACTTCGCCTTCAACAAACAGCGGCGGCAAAAAATAATGCGAAAAATTTAAATGCCCGATACCGGTGCCTATATTGAAAATCACCGACCCCGGTTCTATACCGTCAGGATACTTTTTAAGGTCTTCGGCCTCCCATGAATACAGGGAAACGCCCGCCGCGCAGAAAAGCGCAAAAAAAACGAAAAAAATTTTTTTCATAAAAACTGCCTTTGCAAACAAATAGGAATGTTTTTCCAAAACCCTGACGGCTTTGGAAAAGCTTCCGGGTAATTTTTAAATTTCAGAATACCCTATTCCTACCCTAAAACTTCCATAGCGGGATTTCAAGTTTTAAATACGGATTTTGCCGCCGGGGAATCCGGCAAAGGTATCAGAAATACCAAAAAACTGAAAAAACTGCAACTATTTTTTACGGCATTTCTACTGCCCGTTCCAAATACGGGCTGCGCAGCTGCGCTTCCGCCCTGTTCCGCCATTCACCGGCGTCAGGGCGGCGGGAAAGAAAAGTCCAGAAATCGCGGGCGGGCGCCGGTTTCCCGTTACCGTATAAAGCAGCGCCCAGATAGTAAATGGTTTTAAAATAATCTGTTTCTTCAAAAAATGCGGCAAGAGGGGGCTGCGCGGCAATCTCGTTTAAAAGATCGTCCAGAGTAGTAAAAGTATAATCAAAACGCCGCCTGATAATTTCATCAATAAAAATCGAATTCTGAATCAAAAACATAAACATCAAATGTTCCGCCGCATGAACATAACGGCTGGAAGCGTAGTAATAGTACCCCAGTAATTCATGCGCCCGCAGCACCTCCTGGCTGCTGTAGCGGTACAGGGTAAGAAAACGGTTTATGCGGTTTTTTTCGCCGGGATCTTCCAGGGTGCGGGTCATGGCGGCGCGGACAAAACTGTCGCCGCTTTGCCCCCACAGGGCGTCCCCTTCAAGTATTTCCAAAAGCCGCGCTTCCATCTCGTTGTACTCCTGCCGGATACGGTGTATGTCGGCTATCCTGTACAGTATTTCTGTCGCAAAACCCGATTCCGCGAGAGCGGCCTTCTGCTCGTATGCTTTCCGGTACTGCCTGAGCGCGATGCCAAGCTCTCCCTCGGCGCGGTAGGTTTCGCCTATCCAGTATTCGGCTTCCGGGTAGTCCCTGAGCTGTTTAAGCACGTCAAGGGTTTTATAGGCGGAATTGCCGAGGCTTCCCCGGCCCACCCGGTAGTAAACCTCTTCAAGCGCCCGGGACGCGCTGACCACATGTTTATCGGCAATATAGCGTTCAATAAAGTCAAGGTTATCCCCTAAACGGCGCACTTCTGAAATAGAGAGGAGGTTGATCATGTCCTGTTCCAGGCGGGCGTACTGATCCCGCCTTTGATTCCGGGCTTCCTCAAAAGCCAGAAGCGCCTCGCCATATTCGCCCGAGCGGAAATAATTCTTTCCCTGCTCCATGACAAACCAGTAGGGGCGGGCGGCCTGCGCGCGGGCAAAAGAGAGGGGTACGCTTAAAAAAAACGCAATTAAAAAACCGGGAACGCAAAAAAGGCTGTTCTTCGCGGCTAAACCTATACGCATTACAACTTCTCCAGTTCCTCCGCAAATGCCTCGTCGGCGCGGGCGGCGTCAACGGTACGGACCACCTTTCCGCGAAGGAAGATCAGCACCTTGTCCCCGGCCCCGGTAATACCCAGATCCGCGTGCTTGGCCTCTTCCGGGCCGTTCACCGCGCAGCCCATAATGGCAATGGTACAGCGCTTTTTCAGGGCGTAGAGCCGGTTGAGCCAGCGGGCGGTAAAGCCGTGGGTATCAAAACCGTTCCGGCCGCAGCGGGGGCAGGAAATGATGGTGGCGGCGGGCCGCGGGTCCTCTTTATATTCTCGTAAGATTCCGGGGCCGGTATGAGTGTTTCCGCTGCCCGCGGAATTACCCGCCGGGCAGGAAGCCGCCAATTCCCCTGCAAGGGCCAGGATTTCCCGGCCCGCGATAACCTCGTTCTCCATGCTGTCCGAAAGGGAGACCCGTATCGTATCGCCTATCCCCCCGCTTAAAAGCGCGCAGAGGGCCGCCGTATTCCTGGTAACCCCGGCGATAAGCGGCCCCGCCTCGGTAACGCCGATGTGGAGCGGCGGCGCCGGGCCGCCGGCCCCAAGGCGTTCGGCGAGGAGGCGGTTTGCCCGCACCGTTTCCGTCACCGAGGAGGCTTTCATGGAAACCAGGACATCCTCAAAGCCGAACTCGCCGAATACGGCAAGCTCCCTCTCGGCGGCCATGACAAGGGCCTGCGCCCGGCCAAGCTCCCCGGAAACCACCCTTGGCCTTAAATCAGCGGGGAGGCTCCCGGCGTTGACGCCTATCCGTATGGGCGCCTTTTTCAGGGCGGCCTTGGAAAGCACCTTCTCCACCTTTTCCCAGCTTCCGATATTGCCGGGGTTTATGCGTATCTTCGCTATAGGGAAATCGAGGCAGCGCAGGGCTATTTTGTAATCAAAGTGGATATCGGCCACAAGCGGCATGGGGGTCCTTTCGGCAAGGGCGCCCAGCGCGTCTGCGGCGGCCAAATCGGGCACGGCAAAGCGGAGAAGGCCGCAGCCCATGCCGGCAAGCTGTTCGATACGGGCAAGCACGGCCCGCCCGGTTTCCCCTTCAAGGCAGGAAAGAGAAAAGCGGTCCTTCCACATGGTCTGGATGACCACAGGATTGCCGCCCCCGATCAGGACCGGTTCTACATGAGCAAAGCCGCCTATTTTTACTGTCCGCGTAGTATACGACACAACGGGAAATTACCGCCAAAGGGCCACAGGCCGGGGATATTTGTAATTATTCAGGCAACGGCCCGCGCCGTAATGGGGGGTAGCGGAAAAGCGTTTTTGCCCTTGCCGGGGCTATGGGCAAAAACCTTTGGAGCGCAGGGGGGCCGGACGCCGCCCCTTTAATTCCGGGGAAGCGGAACCCCGGGGTTCCGCGCCGCCTTCCGGTAACAGGCCCCCCCCTGAATAATTCCCGGCTTTTAGCCTAGACTGGTCATGGAAAGGACCATGACGAAAAGCGCGACGGTTTCGCAGATACCGACTACGGCTATGTACTGGGCAAAGCCCTTGCCCGTCTCGCCCTGGGCGTCCGCGGCGGCGGCGCCGGCCTGGCCCTGGGCAACCGCTGAAAGAGCTATGCCCAGGCCCGACGCGAGGCCCATGCCGAGGTAAAGCCAGCCGTTGCCGGGATTTGCCGCGGCGGCGGCTTTCATCTGCCCCATCAGAATAAACCCGTAGAAGGTCTGGGTTAACGGCGCTCCCGCGAAGGTAAGCAGGGTCATAGGCGCCGGCTTGTTGCTGGCATAACACTTCTTCCACGCGCCGATTGCCGCTTGGCCGGCAATACCGATACCGATTGCCGAGCCTACCGCGGCAATGCCCATTACGAGACCTGCGCCCAATAATCCTAGCATAGTAAACACTCCTGTTCGTTTTACAGTTCACCGCCCGCATAAGCGGGCGCAAAATTATTTCTTCCCCGTCTTGGCGAAGGGTTTATATGCAGTACCCGACCAGGTAAGCCCCAGATGCCCGGAAAACTCCAGGGTATTCAGGCGGACGCCGTGGACAAGTACCGACAATACATTGAGAACGATATTCAGCCCGTGGCCGAATACCAGGAGGATAACCCCCAGAAACATGAGGAAATTCCCCAGGAGGGGCCCGGCCATGGCATTCACCGTGGCGGAAATCGACGCCCCCGCAAGCCCGACGGCCCACAGCCTGATATAGGACATGATATCGGAGAAAATATTGGCGACCCCCAGTACTACGGAAATGATATTTTTCAGGCTGGTCAGAACCGACTGGATTACGCTCCCCTCGTAACTGGAGAAGATGAAGCTCAGGGCAAAGCCGCCGATGACCAGGCCCAGCACGACATTGAGGGGCCGGCCTTCGAGGAAGGGGAAGCGGGTACTGCTCACCACCAGGTACAGGACCACGAAGTAGATCCCCCAGAGCATTGCCAGGGAGCCAAGCTCCCCGAAAATTTTGAGGGACCTTATGTTCCGCATGATACTCTTGAGATGGGCGATGGAAAGCTGCAGCAACGCCAGGGAGAAGCAGAAAACCTGCAAATTCTGGCTTACATAATCCTGATCGGGATTCGCGCCCGAAATAAGGGAGAGCGAGATATTCCGGAAGAAGGCCGGGAGTTTTTCCGGGGGGATGCCGAACCAGGTGCAGGTAAGCACCCCCCAGAGCACGTTGGAAGTACTTAGCAGGAGCATCATCTTGAGCGCCGCCGGAACGCCTTTTTTCGCGGTTTTAGCAATACCAAAGACGGCGATCAGCATGAGGATCAGCCCGTACGCGGCATCGCCGAAGATCATGCCGAAGAAAAGGCAGAAGAAAAGCAGGAACCAGCCGGAAATATCGACTTCATGATAGCCCGGCACGGTTTCCAGAAAGTCAGTGATCGGGTAGAGCAGGCTTACCAGCCTGTTGTTCTTGAGCTTGGTAGGCACCTCGTCGTCCGGCCCCGGATCGTCGGCGATAAGCGCCCAGTTGTTTTCCGCAGCGGCGCGTTTGACCAGCCCCACATCTTCCTGCGGCGCGTAGCCGGTAATCCAGGAAAGGGCGTACTCCCCGGGGACGCCGTCTATCTGCTCCAGGGAGGACCGGGCGCTTTCAAAGTCGATATCGCCCTGGATTTCCGCCATATCACGCTTGAGGGCCGGCATACGATCGGCGAAAGAGGCAAGGCGCTTTTCCATGGCCTCGATTTGGACGGGCAGCTCCGCGGCTTCTTTGTCGATTTCCGCGAGGGATTTTTCGGGAAGGCTGAGCGGCGCGAGGCCGGGTATTTCCCTGCCCAGAGTCAGAAGGTATACGGCGTTCTTGTCCCCGCCCATAAGGATATAGGGGATATCCCCGAGGGCCGCGGGATCCGCCTTTAAACCGGCAAACGCCGAAACGGGAATTTCATAGAGGTAGAACGCCACGCCGCTTTCGGCAAGCTCCTTTAGGGCGCGGGGATCGAAACTGCCCCACTTTTCGATACGTTTCCGCTCCCGGCCCAAAAAGACCAGGCGGTCTTCCAGGCCCTTCTTGTCCTTGCCCCAGTTTACCAAAAGGTCGATAAGGTCGGGCCGCCCGACGGCGTTCAGCGCGTCAAGCGAATAGGGTTCCCTCTCCGGGTCCACCAGGTCGCTCTCGCGCCGGACCGGGCGATCCGCCGGCTGCAAAGCGGGCTTTTTTTTCGGCGCCTTGTAGGGCTTGATAAGGGCTATGGCGTTATCGCCCCTGGCCTTCCTTTCGAGCGCCCTGGAAAGGGCGTCCGAAGAGACATTGCGTTTTTCAAGGTGCAGCACGCCCGCTTCCCGCAGCCTTGCCAGAGCCGCGTCCTGGTCCCTGTTCTGTATGACCAGGGACACCTTTTTCATGGGTACTATCATTCGCCGCCTCCCGCAGCCGCCCTGGCCAGGCCGCGCTTGGCGATCTTCCCCCGGACCACTGCGGAAGTCTGCTGATCGCCCAAATACACGCCTATCTTTTTTATGCTGGTCCTTGTTTCCGGAATCTTTATCTTTTCAAAGAGGTTGACCCGCTGGGTGGTGATCCGCAGCTCGTGATCCAGCCTCCGGCGCTGTTCCTCAACTACCCCGGTTTCCAGGTCCACGAGGAAGGCCTGTTTAAGATTCTCCACCGCCCGGTCAAGCCAGGGGGGTGTGCGGGCAAGGTCGTAAGGGGAAACCTCGAATTCCGCGCCCTCAAAAATAGGGATAGGCACGCCGGCGATATTCCCCTGGGCGGTCGTTATACGGGTAATGCTGAGCAGATCCGGGGTAAAAAAGCCCTTCTCCCCAAAGACCCCCGCCCACTTTTTAAAAGACTCGTCCAGCAGTTCCCGCTGTTCCCTAAGCTCCTTTATCCGCAGTTCCGTAGTCCGTATTTCGCCCTGCAGCTGCTGCTTTTTCAGCATCAGGGTAGGCAGATAACGCTGGTACATCTTCAGGGAGTCTTTCTGCTTTTTTAGTTCGTTTTTAGTCAGCTTGATTTTTGCCATTACGCCAAATCCTCACTCTTTCCCGCTGCTGTCCGGGGGCATTTCAATCCGCGCGCTCCCGCTCTCTGGGCCAGAATTTTTCAATAAGTTCCGTACGCAGGCCGGTTTCCTCGGGGATGAAACAATCGGCCAGGATTTCCCAGCCCAGGTCCAGCGCCCTTTCCAGGGGTATATTTACCGAAAGGTCCATCATTTCCTTTTCGAATTTGGCCCCGTATTTCAACAGCTTGCCGTCCCAGGCGGACATGATAAAGCCCATAGCCTTTTTTTCAAGCGTATCCTTATAGGCCGAGTAAAGTTTGATCATGCCGTCCATGAGCGTCCGGTGATCCGGCCGGGTCTTGCCGTTTACCTGCTGTTTCAGGCGGGAAAGCGAGCCGAAAGGCTCTATGCGGCCGTTCTTCAGGTAGTACTGGCCCTCGGTGATGTACCCCGTATTGTCCGGCACCGGGTGGGTAACGTCGTCGCCGGGCATGGTAGTAACGCCAAGTATAGTAATGCTGCCGGCAGTCTCGAAGTCTACCGCCTTTTCGTACCGGCTCGCAAGCTGCGAATAGAGGTCGCCGGGATAGCCGCGGTTGGAGGGGACCTGTTCCTGGATAATCGAGATTTCCTTCATCGCGTCGGCGAAGTTTGTCATGTCGGTGAGCAGTACCAGCACGTCCTTGCCGCCAAGGGCGAACTTTTCCGCCACGGCCAGCGACATATCGGGGATCATAAGGCATTCCACCGTCGGGTCCGAAGCGGTATGCACAAACATCACCGTCCTGGAAAGGGCGCCCCCTTCTTCCAGAGTGTCCTTAAAAAAGAGATAGTCGTCGTATTTCAAGCCCATGCCGCCCAGAACGATAACGTCAACCTCGGCCTGCATGGCAATACGGGCCAGAAGGTCGTTGTAAGGCTCCCCGGACACGGAGAAGATCGGCAGTTTCTGGGAAACGACCAGGGTGTTAAAAAGGTCGATCATGGGGATGCCGGTGCGGATCATCTTGCGGGGAATAATACGCTGCGAGGGATTAACCGAAGGCCCGCCTATGGGGATAAGGTTCTCGCGGAGCGCCGGCCCCTTGTCGCGGGGATCGCCGGAACCGGAAAACACCCGGCCCATAAGGTTGTCCGAAAAGGAAACCCGCATGGGGTAGCCTAGGAAACGTACCGTATCGCCCGTTGAAATACCGCGGCCCCCGGCGAATACCTGGAGGGACACAAGGCCGCCTTCCAGCCGGTTTACCTCCGCGAGGGAGGTGCCGAAAACGGTGTCCACTTCCGCGAGGTCCCCGTAACGGACGCCGTCGGCCCTGACCGTTATAACGCTTCCGGTAATCGATTCAATCTTGCTGTATACTTTTTTCATCATTCGCACCTGCTTTCTAGACAATGATTTTTTGCGCCGCCGGGTCCTGTCCCTCGGCTTTCGCGCTTACCGCGTCTTTCAGTCCTTTTTCCGCTTTCTTAAAACGCTCGCTCTGCCATTCCGAGCCGTTATAGTCAAGAAAGCGCTGCCTGAGCCGGTTAAACCAGTTCCTCGCCTCGTTCTTGTCCGAAAAACTGAATTTCGACGCTATGATGCCCAGCAGTATGTCAAAAACATGCTCCTGCCTTTCCGGGCTTACCGCCGCGTCCACCAGATCGAAAGAATTCTGCTGGAAGTACACCGAATCGATAAGCTCGCCTTTAAGGTAGATAACATAGTCGTCTATGCTGGTCCCCTCCTCGCCGACAACCTTCATCATCTGCTCAACCTCGGTGCCGCGCCTCATAAAGCCGTGCGCGTACGCGACTTTTTCCGGAGAGATGATGCCCGCGTACTTGGACCAGGAGTCCAGGGGGTGGATGGCCGGGAATTTGCGGGCGTCCGAACGCTCGCGGGAAAGGCCGTGGAAAGCGCCCACTACCTTCAGGGTAGCCTGGGTAACCGGCTCCTCGAAGTTGCCGCCCGCCGGGGACACCGTGCCGCCAATGGTAACCGAACCGATGCTGCCGTCCCTGAGCCGCACTATGCCGGCCCTTTCGTAAAAACTGGCTATGGTGGATTCAAGGTAGGCCGGGAACGCCTCCTCGCCGGGTATCTCTTCCAGGCGGCCCGACATTTCGCGCATAGCCTGGGCCCAGCGGCTTGTGGAGTCCGCGAGGAGCAGCACGTTGAGGCCCATCTGCCGGTAATACTCGGCAAGGGTCACCGCGGTATACACCGAAGCCTCGCTGGCCGCGACGGGCATGGAAGAGGTGTTGCAGATAATTACCGTCCTTTCCATAAGGGAGCGGCCGGTCTTGGGGTCGGTCAACTCCGGGAATTCTTTCAGGGTTTCCACAACCTCGCCCGCGCGCTCGCCGCAGGCGGCCAGGATTACGATATCGACATCGGCGTGGCGGCTCGTGATCTGCTGCAAAACAGTCTTGCCCGCGCCGAAAGGCCCGGGAATACAGTAGGTGCCGCCGCGGGCTACCGGGAAAAAGGTATCGATAAGCCGGACGCGGGTAACCATCGGCTCCGTAGGTTTAAGCCGTTCCTCATAACAGTCCACAGGCCGCTTGACAGGCCAGCGGAAAGAAAGCGAAACCGGGATCGTATTGCCCTTGTCGTCGGTCAATTCGGCGACAGTGTCCCTGAGCTTGTAGGAACCGGCTTCTTTTATCGAGGAAACCGTATAGGTCCCGTAAAGCCCGAAAGGAACCATGATCCGGTGCTTAAAGGCGCCTTCCGGGACCGTGCCAAGGGTGTCCGCCCTTTCCACCTTGTCGCCCGCCTTGGCAGCCGGGGTAAAATCCCAGGCCTTGTCGGGCAGGGCGTCAAGGTAGACGCCCCGTTCCAGAAAGTAGCCGGCGGCTTCTGCAAGCTGGGGCAGCGGGTTCTGGAGCCCGTCGTACACCTGGCCCAGGAGGCCCGGCCCCACTTCCACCGCCAGCATGTCGCCGGTATACTCCACCTCGTCCCCGACAGTGATTCCCCTGGTTATTTCAAAAACCTGGAGCTGGGAAATATCGCCCCTGATGCGGATGACTTCGCTTTTGAGCCGCTTGTCCGCGACTTTAACATAGCCCACTTCGTTCATGGACACGTCGCCGTCAAAGCGGACACTCACCATATTGCCGTTTACGGCTACCACACTGCCTTTTGTTCCGGTCATTTAGCTTCTCCTGCGGGTAAGATACCCGGCTGCGCGCGTTCCAGAATGGAAGCGTAAAGCGATTTGTATTCCGCAAATCCCGCTTCCGTATCGAACGATTTACGCCGCTCCAAAAGGAGCAGTTTGAGATAATAGGCGTAAATTGTGTTTCTGCTGAAATAAGTAATCCCCTGCAAATGATCAATGGCGTTCCACCTGGCCCGGTCAAGGAAAAACTCCGTCTCAAGCGGGGATTCGTCGGACATTCCCGCTTTCAGCGCGGCAGCCGCCGCGTCCGAAGGGTGCGCGGGCGGATCCACCGGGGCGTCGCCTTCCCTTTTGAGATGCAAAGCCCGGTTCCGCGCCAGATTGAGCCTGAGGGAACGCTCCCATTCCCGCCAATCGTCGATAAAGCCGCACCCCGACGGCGCGGCATTCTGCTCGTAGGCCGGCCGCGAAGGATCGGAGAGCGGATCGGCGGGATCAAGGCTGAGCCTGTCCAGCATATCGGAATCTTTTTTGCCAAGAAGCCTCTGTACCAGATCCCGAAAAGCGGCGGAACTCATAGGGGCGCCCTGCCCGAAGACAAGGTCGGGAAGCTGGGCCGCCAGATAGTAATAGGAACCCACTTCTTATATTCCTTTCGCCTGGGCCTGGAGGATCTCCGCAAGCCGGGGGTTAAGATAGGCTGAAAGGAGTTCCGCCACCGATTCGGCGGAAAAATCATAATAGGCGGAGCCGTCCTTGCTGGCAATCAGAAAACCGGCGCCCAGATTCCGGTCCGATTTCAATTCCAGGCCGTTTTTCAGCTCGGAAGAGAGCTTTCCCTGAAAGAAAGCCTCGAGTTTCTTAAGCGAAGGTTCGGGAAGTATAACGGACAGGGATTCGGCCCCCTTGGCCCAGCCTTTGATAATATCCGGCAGGGCCGCCTTGAGCGCGTCATCGCTATAAGACGCGGCAAGCTCCTGGGCCACAAGCCTGTCCAGCACAGCCTGGATCTCGCCCTTAAAGGCAAGCACCAGGTTTCTGGAAGCCTGCCCTACCGACGCGATACCGGCCTTCTCGAAACGCTCGGCGTCGGCCTTTGCCTTGGCCACAATAGCCTCCGCTTCCTTCCGGGCGTCTTCCAGAACGCGCCCGGCCTCGGCTTCCGCCTGGGTTTTAAGCCGCGAAGCTTCCGTAGACGCGGCTTCAATGCCGTCCTTTTTTATCTTTTCAATAAGTTCCTGCAACTGGATTTCCATAGGCTCCTCTTATTTATCTATATTATATCTTTCTCTCTGATATCGCCAATATTATCCGCGAGAATTTTTATTGTATTCTTTCTGTATACAAATATAGAAGACAACATTTTATACTATCATGCACTATCATACAGTCAATCGTTCAAAAAATATATATTTCCAACAGTTACAAATGAAATGATAACCGATAGCAAAAAAGATTTCAAATCTTTTCCGTATTTTTTCATAAAAAACCGGCCCTGCCGGGAAGGGTTAGCTCATAGAAATTTTTTAATGCGCTCGCCCTGCTTTCGGGGCAGAAGGCGGGGCAACGGGGAGGGGCCTTACCCAGGGCGGTTGCATTTACTTTTTTCATTCGTTTTTTGCGCATTTTTTGCGGTTTCACCGCAAAAAACCGTGCTATCCGGGGTTCCGCTTCGCTCCATTCCCTCAGCTAAGGCAGCCTCCGGCTGCCACGCTTCGGGAACGCTCCGCGCCCCTCCTATCCCTTGCGCCCCAGGGGGTTTTCCGCCCTTTGGGCGGCTCCGTTTCCCTCAACGAAAGTAAATGCGGGAACCCTGGGGTCAGACCCCACTCTTTCACTCAAAAGGGAGGTCTGACCCCGCCGCGTCATGGATGCCGCTGTTTACGGTCTCGACTTTGCAGTAAAACAAAAAGCCGTTTGGCTTGCTCCCCGGACGGCCCTCCCTTCATTCAAAAGCAGGGGTCAGACCCTACTCTTTCACTCAAAAGGGGGGTCTGACCCCGCCCCCAGCATCACGGACAAAAAAACCGCCCGGCTTGCTTCCCGGACGGCCCGTGCTCCAACTTCTTCCCCTTCTTCCCTTGCTTCTTATACTTCTTTTACTTTTTCGACTTTGCGGTAAAAACCTGTATTAATGCCCGACTTCGC
>JAIRZS010000133.1 GCA_031267115.1 Treponema sp. | reverse complement strand
TGCTCAATTGCGCCCAGGATGTGCCTGTTATTACGCGTCGCGGAACAGAGCGCCATGGTTAGAATTTAACGTGGCGCATCCGTTCGCCTATGGTTCGTTTTTTACGTGGCGCAACACGGCGGGGGGCTGAATATGGCTTCAAGTGCTGAATTTCTGAAGAATTTTACCGCCAAACCCGGCATTAAATCCAGGAGTTTACCGCAAATTCGAGGAAGTCGAAAAAGTATAAGAAGCAGGGAGAAAAAAACTTCTTTAATTTATTCGCCTTTTTTGACTTCGCGGTTAAATAAACAGCGGTAAAATTCTTCACCACGGAACGCGCAAGGGATTGGAGGGGCGCGTAAGACCCGGAGGGTCTAGAGCGTTCTTTGTGCCGCCAGGCGCAAAGAATGGAGCGAAGCGGAACTCCGCAAAGCCCGGTTTCCGGCACGAAGCGCCGGAAATGCGCCCAATTTTTCTAAAAATCTTCGTAATGCCAAACTGCTGGGCGGCCCTTACCTTGCCTTGACAATAGAGGCTGTTTATAGTATTCTCGTTGGAGTGAATACAGGGGGCATGGTCCCGCCTTTATAAATTGTGCGGGGAGCCGCACCAAGAGGAGATATTTATGGCTCAGGCCAGCAAAAACTCGCGCACCACCAGCGCAACCCAGAAATTCTTCTGCTCTTCCTGCGGGGGAGAAGTCAGGATGAAAACTCTTTTCGAGAACGGAAAAGTCAAAAATGTGGCCGAATGCGAGAAGTGCAAGCGCACCGAGCGGCGTCCTTCGGATTTTAAATAGGCGGGGGTTATAATTGGCAACCAAGAAAAGTTCCGCGGAAAAGCGGCATAGGCAGAGCGAGGAGCGGCGTCTCCATAACAAGGCGGTAAAGAGTTCCGTCAGGACCAGCGCGAAGAAATTCGTGGTTTTAGCCCGGCAAAAAGCTGTCGGGGAAGCCGAGGCTGCGCTCAGGGATATGATAAAAAAGATCGATACCGCAGCCCGCAAGGGGATCATCAAGAAAAATTCCGCGGCAAGGAAAAAATCGCGGATGCAGAAGCTTTTTAATACCCTTAAAGCGGCCCAGTAAGGTTTCGCGGGGCGCGGAACATTGAATTCCCGCAGTGCAAGGCAATAGGCCTGCGTTTCTTTGGTTCCCGGATATATTATGGACGAAAAAAAGATCACCAAGATTGATATTCTCGATTCGATATACCAGAAAACCGGGATGAGCCGCAGGGAAATACGGGAAGTTGTCGATCTTTTTCTGGACGATATAAAGAGCGCCCTGGTTAAGGGCATAGCGGTCGAACTCCGGGGTTTCGGTACTTTTGAGGCGCGTATACGCAAGGGCAGATCGAAGGCCAGAAATCCGAGAACCGGGATGCCTGTATCGGTAAATTCCCACGGGGTTGCCGCCTTCAGGCCGGGGAGGGACCTCAAGCGGGACATCTGGTCCCTTAGAGGCGAAAATTCCGGCGGGGGGGCCGATAACCCGGCGGCGGAGGCCGCGCCCTCCGGCCCTGCCGGAAACAGCGTTTCGGAAAGCAGCCGGGAGGCCCTGCAAAGCGGCGCTTCATGAAACGAAGTTTTCCGGGGTTAAGGCTTTTCTTTGTACATTTACTCCTTGTCCTGTTCGGGTCTCTGCTATTCGCCGCTTCTTTTCCGAACATTTTGTCGCCGGAGGGGTTCCCGTTTCTGGCCTGGATCGCTTTTGTCCCTGTATTCTGCCTTATTTACAGCGCGGGACCGCTTTCGTCGGTCTTCTGGGGCGCCCTTTACGGTTACGCGGCCTACGGGCTTTTCAATTACTGGCTCAGCGTGTTCCACCCCCTGGCGGGGATTATCGTAGATTCGATCTACCTGGTGTATTTCGCCGCCCTCTTCCCCCTGCTCAAGCTGGCTGTCATCCTCTTTCCCAGGCGGGGTTATCTTGTCCAGTGGATCATCTGGATCGCGTATGAGTACCTCCGCACCCTGGGTTTCCTGGGCTATCCCTATGGGATTGCAGGCTACTCCCAGTGGTCCGTCCTGCCGCTCATCCAGATAGCCGATATTTTCGGCGTCTGGGGCGTTTCCGCGCTGGTAGTGTTTCCCTCGGCGGCTCTGGCCGCGGCGTTTGCGGGCGGTTCCGGGAAGCCCGGCCAAAGCGAAGCCGCCCTGTCCTTAACGCGCCTTCCTGCGCGCCTGGGGGAATTTTTTCGTAAGGAACGCGCCGCCTGCTGCCTCTGGCTTGCCGCCCTGGCCGGGGCGCTTGTCTATGGCGCGCTTTCCCCGGCGGATTACCGGGACGCGCCTTCGGTACGGGTCGCCCTTGTCCAGCATAACACCGATCCCTGGAGGGGAGGCATCGCCCAGTACCGGAGGAACTACGAGGTCCTAAAGCGCCTCTCCCTTGAAGCCCTGGAGGAAACGCCCAGGCCCGATCTTGTCGTCTGGTCGGAAACAGCCTTTGTCCCCCGCATTTACTGGCATACAAACTACCGCGACGATCCCCCTTCGTGGGAGCTGATAAAAGAACTCCTGGACTTTCTGAAACAGCAGGATGTTCCGTTTCTGATAGGCAACGATGATGCCCGGAAAGAGCCGCCCAAAAATCCCGATGACGGCTACCGGGTTGATTACAACGCGGTTATGCTCTTTGAAAAGGGAGAATCATCGATCCTGTACCGGAAACTCCACCTGGTCCCCTTTACCGAGCATTTCCCCTACGAAAAGCAGTTCCCCTGGGTTTACAACGCCCTGAAAAACGCGGATACCCACTTCTGGGAAAAGGGGACCGAGGCCACGGTCTTTGAAAGCGCGGGGGTCAAATTTTCCACCCCTATCTGCTTTGAAGACAGTTTCGGCTACCTTTCCCGGACTTTCACCCGGAACGGGGCGGAACTTATCGTCAACCTTTCCAACGACGCCTGGTCTGCCAGCCTTCCCGCGCAGATGCAGCACCTTTCCATGGCGGTATTCCGGGCTGTAGAGAACCGCCGTTCCATGGCGCGTTCCACCGCCTCGGGCCAGACCTGCGGCATCGATCCGAACGGGAAAATTCTTGCCATGGCCGAGCCTTTCGCGGAGGTTTCGCTTAATGTTGATCTTCCTGTAGTCAAAAAAACGACGATTTATACCCGCTTTGGGGATATTTTGGGCCAGTTCTTTGCTGTTTTCGCGCTGGCGATCTTGCTGATTGGCGGCGTGCGCGGTATACTTGGCAGACGGGCCGGGAAAAAACCGGCTGCTCTATCGCGGACAAACCGCGATTTAGCCGGCGGGGGCCGGCGTCAATGAAGGTGAAATAATATGGGCGGGCGAAAGAAGATTCTTATAGTTGACGACGAACAGCTTAACCTTGATTTTTTTGATGTGATGCTTTCCAAACTTGGCTTTATTGTTGAAAAGGCGGAAGACGGGCTTGCGGCTCTGGAAAAAGTAAAGCAGTTCCGCCCGGATCTGATCATACTCGATAATGTTATGCCCAAGATGTCCGGCTGGGATGTTACTAAAACCCTCAAGAAGGACATAAAATACCGTGAAATTCCCATCATTATGTTCTCGGCGCTGGGGGACGTAAAGGATAAAATTGAAGGCTTTGAACTTGGGGTGGATGATTATATTACCAAGCCTTTCAATTTTTCCGAAGTTTTGGCCCGGATCCGGGCGGTACTCAGAAACCGGGAGCTTTTCGGGCAGATTGTCTACCGGGAAAGCCGCCTTAACCTGGCGGAAGCTTTCGGCATGGACATGAAAAGCAAGACTGCGGATTTTATCAAAAGCATGGACGACCTTGACGCGGCCATTTCCCGGATTCCGCAGGACGGCGGGGCGGTCGACGCCGTTTTTCTGGCAAAGCAGCTTGCGGTAATCAGGGAAAAAAGATCCGTAGTGCGGAAGAATATCGCCGAACTGGACGCCAGAATCGACCGGACCATTGCCGAGTGGCAGGATCTAAAGAAAAATGAAATCGAGATCCGTATTCTGGAAGAGAATATCAGAAAATCCGTGCATCAGGACTAAAGGTTAGTATGGCCAGATTTGAAGGAAAAACCAGGGACAGCGAAGCCGTTGTTGTCTTCGGTTCCGGCACCCGTTTCGACGGCTTGCTCCGCTTTAAGGAAACCCTCTGCATTCGGGGGAAATTCAAGGGAACCATCGAGGCTACCGGGGCGCTTATTGTGGACAAAGGGGCCGTTGTGGAAGCCGACCGCATCTCGGTTTCTTCCCTTGTTGTATACGGCACTGTGATCGGGGAAGTCCGCGCGATGGACAAGGTTGACATGCTGAGCGGCGCCGAAGTCCGGGGCGATGTAAGCGCCGCCCGGCTGCGTATTGCCGACGGGGTCCTGTTCGAGGGGCAGTGCGCTATGATCCGGGGCGACAAGGAAACGGAGATATTTTCCCGCTCCACGGAAGAAATAAAGGCCGAGCTGCAGAGGGCCCGGCAGTAAACCCGCCTGCATGAAAATACGGATAAGCGTAAATTTAAGATGAACAAACCCGCCTCCGACGCTGAAAAACTGATACGCGCGGCTTCCGGGAAGGGGCTTAAGGTTGTTTTGGCCGAATCCTGTACTGCCGGCCTTGTGTCAAGCCTGCTCGCCGAAGTAAGCGGGGCTTCAGAGGTACTATGGGGATCGTATGTTACCTATACCCCGGATGCGAAACGGGCCATGATTGGCCTTGAAAGAGAGGTGTTGGAAAAATACGGCGCGGTAAGCCGGGAAACCGCCCTTGCCATGGCCGAGGGGGCGCTGGAGGCGAGCGGCGCGGATATTGCCGCTTCGGTGACCGGGCTTGCCGGCCCCGAAGGCGACGGCTCGGGTAAGCCGGTAGGCACCGTGTTTATCGCCGGCCTTTGCCGCGCGGGCGGCCCGGCCGAAACGCGGGAGTATCATTTTACCGGCTCGCGGAACAGTATCCGCCTTGAGGCCGCCGGGGAACTTATCGCCCTTCTCCTGGGCCTGGCCGGGGTATCCGGTTAATTGCCCGATCGCTTAATCGATCGTACCGCTTATAGCAATTTAACATTTCAAAAAGACGGGGAGAATCTTACGGAAAAGACGCCCATTACCCAACCGCGCAAGGGATTGGAGGGGCGCGTAAGACCCGGAGGGTCTAGAGCGTTCTTTGTGCCGCCAGGCGCAAAGAATGGAGCGAAGCGCCTCCAATCCTCAGCCTCCTGCTTCGGATTTCCGGCCGGGGCGCACTCGCAAATCCGCTTTGCGGATTTGCTTCCGTAATGCGTCCATCCCTGGACGCTTGGGGTACGCCCACAAAACCATGCACCGCATGGTTTTGTCCCCGCAAAGCCCGGTTTCCGGTACGAAGCACCGGAAATGCGCCCAAATTTTTTAAAAGTCTTCGAAGGTTAAACTGCTGTACCGCTTAATCGATCGCTTGACAAGTTTGCCGTTTCCGTAGTAAACTGATCTTATAAAACGGGAGTTTCAAAAAACCGGGGAATTTTTGTAACTATTCGGTCTGCGCCTGCCAATAATTGCCAAGCGGGGGTAGCCCGAATTTGAATTCCGTTATATTTTTTTTGACTTATCGGCAAACCCATAATATACAACAGGAAAAATACAACAGGAAAACTGTAACGAGCGCTATTGTTTTCTTGCCCGCTGGAGAAAATTGTACTTGCGTAATTTATTACAAACGGCTCACAGTATTAGCTATTCCCATTGTGTTTAGAGCGGGAATAGAAAACAAATAAGACAGAGGTTAGTCATGGCATTTATCAAAAAAGGCCGCTCTTCGAAAACTACGGAAAGCGAGAATACTTTACCGGATCTCAAGGCCTATGCGGCGTCTGAATCCGGTCCGGACGAGGGTATGCTGTCTTTTGATTCGGAGGCGGGCGAGGAGGAGGCCGAGCGCCCCGGCGGCAAGGTGATGGTCCGTGCCAAAACCCGCCGGGTGACCGCCCGGCAGGAACCCGCCGCCGCTTCGGGTATGGAGAACGCCGGTTTTGACATCCCCATCGGCGAGCCGGCCCATTCCGGTTCCGCGCGGCCCCGGGGAAGGCGGCCCCACGAACGCGGCGAGCAAAACCACGGGGGGGCCGGCGGCGAAATTTCCGGCGAGGCGGCCCTGTTCGCCGGGGGGCGGCCTTCCGCCGCTCCGTCGCGCGGCCAGACCGGGGCGAACGGCGCGGAGTCCCCGTTCGGGGAAGGGCGTAACAGCCACAACGGAACCGGCGGCGGACCGGTACAGGCCGCCGACACAGGCCCGGCCCAGGCGCTGCCCGCCATTCCCAAGCTGCCGTCCATGCCGGATATTTACGGAAAGCCCGAACCGCGCAACGATCAGGACAATGGCAAGCCCCGGCTTTCGATCAACGAGCTTATCCGGCTTAACATGATAGATTTGCGGGAACTGGCGGCCTGTTACAATATCTCCCACGAGGATATGGTTTCCCTTAAAAAGCAGGAGATTGTCTTCTCTATTTTAAAGGCCCATACGGAGCGGGGAGGCATTATCTACGCCTACGGCTCGCTGGAAATACTGCCCGACGGCTACGGTTTTTTGCGCAGCCCCCAGAATTCCTACCTGCCCGGCCCCGACGACATCTATATCAGCCCAAGCCAGATACGGCTCTTTGCCCTGAAAACCGGGGACACCGTGTACGGCCAGATCCGCAGCCCCAAGGAAAGCGAGCGTTTCTTCGCCATGCTCCGGGTGGAAACCGTCAACTATGACGATCCCACCGTAGCCCAGAACCGCATCCCCTTTGACAACCTTACGCCCCTGTACCCGAACCGCAAGCTGAACCTGGAAACAACCACCGACGGCATTTCCGAGCGCATCATCAACCTGTTCTGCCCCATCGGGAAAGGCCAGCGGGCGCTTATCGTGGCGCCCCCCAGGACCGGCAAGACCATCATGATGCAGAAGATAGCCAATGCCATCACCAGGAACCACCCGGAGGTCTACCTTATCGTGCTGCTCATCGACGAGCGGCCCGAGGAAGTTACCGATATGGAACGCACCGTCCGGGCCGAGGTTATCTCCTCGACATTTGACGAGCAGGCCACCCGGCATGTGCAGGTAACCGAAATGGCCCTGGAAAAGGCAAAACGCCTAGTCGAACACAAGAAGGATGTGGTGATACTTCTTGACTCGATAACCCGCCTAGCGCGGGCCTACAACCAGACCGTCCCCACAAGCGGCAAGATCCTTTCAGGCGGCGTGGATTCCAACGCCCTGCACAAGCCCAAGCGCTTCTTCGGCGCCGCCCGGAATATCGAGGAAGGGGGGAGCCTTACCATCATTTCCACAGCCCTGATCGAGACCGGCAGCCGCATGGACGAGGTAATTTTCGAAGAATTCAAGGGGACGGGCAACCTGGAGATCAACCTGGACCGCCGCATCTCCGACCGCAGGCTTTTCCCGGCCATCAATATCAAGAAATCCGGTACCAGGAAAGAAGAACTCCTCCTCACCGAAGAGGAGATGCAGAGGATGTGGATACTCCGCAAGGTCATAAACCCCATGGACGACATCGAGATCATCGAGCTGCTTATTGACAGAATGAAGAAAAGCAAGAATAATGAAGCGTTCCTCAGGTCCATGAATACGGGTGCTGCCGGCTCGGATTAGGGGAATCCGGTATTTTTAACGGAAGCCTTTTTTACCCGGGTTTTGCCCGGACAAAAGAGCAGATACGTCCTTAAACCGGCCCGGAACGCCGGGGTTGGACGGCGATTTGGAGGAAAATCTTAAATGAAAGAGAAGATACATCCCAGGTACGAGGCGGCCAAGATCACCTGCGCCTGCGGGAACGTTATCGAAACCCGCTCCACAGTCAAGGACATCAAGGTGGAAATTTGCTCGGCTTGCCACCCCTTCTTCACGGGCAAGCAGAAGCTGGTTGACACCGCCGGCCGTATCGAACGGTTCAGGAAAAAATACAACATCAAGGAAAGCTGAAGGCTGCGGCAGACAGGCTCCGGACAGCCGGGCCGCATGAGCCGGGTTTAAGAATCGACTCAAGTGAAGAGGTTATCATGGCGCGGAAATTTGATCTTGACTCGTATATCAGAAAAATTCCGGATTTCCCCAAAAAAGGGGTGCTTTTTTACGATATAACCAGCATCCTCGCCGCTCCCGAGGCGTTCCGGTTCTGCGTGGACTCCATGGTGGAGATATACCGGGGCAAGAAGATCGATGCGGTAGCCGCCATCGAGGCCCGGGGTTTTCTCTTCGCCGCCCCTTTTGCGATACGCACGGGCGTTCCCTTTTTCCTTATCCGCAAAAAGGGCAAGCTTCCCGGCAAGACCCTGTGCAAGACATACTCCCTGGAATACGCCGAAGCGTCCATTGAAATTCACGCCGAAGATGTCCCAAAGGGCAGCAATATCCTTCTTACTGACGACCTTATCGCCACAGGGGGTACTCTCCGGGCGGCCCGCGAGCTCCTGACCGAGGCCGGCGGCCTGGTCACCGATGTTTTCGGGGTAGTAGGCCTGCCCTTTCTTAACTTCAGGGCTGCCCTGGGCGATATCCCCGTCAAAACCCTGATCGAATACGATTCGGAGTAGGCCAGCCGGATTGGGCGCATCCGCGCGCCAACCTGCCCACAGGGCAGGACGGCCCGCGGACCGGGCTTTACGCTTGTATCTTTTTTGCCTCCGGCAAAAAAGGATACCGCTTCAATCCCTTGCGCGTCCCCTGCGGGGGGGCTAAACTTGACCCACGGAATTTTCAACCGCAAAGTCGAAAAAGTCAAAGAAGTTTTTGCTCTCAGGTCCTTTCTTCGACCTCTTTCTTCGACTCCTTTGCGGTATCCTCTATAAATTACTCAATTACTCCCCGAATTGTCGATCAATTTTCGCTGTTCTTTCCTTTCTTATACTTATTCGACTTATTTGACTTTGCGGTAAATCTTCGCGAGACAATATAATCATTCCCCGAATTGTGGGTCAAGAATAGCGGGGGGGCCGGGCCGGTATTCATAGCGTAAAGCCCGGCGCGGACGGACGCGCCCAAAATGAATTACCATTTAGACTTTCTATGCGTTTATCACGGGAGGGAGAAACCGGAACCCGCTATTTTCCAAAGGGCCGCCGCCCGATGGCGTTCAGGTACTCTATCGCGCGGAGGCCGTCCAGGGCGCTTGAACGGGGTTCCAGGGCCGGGTCCCGGGCGCAGGCGGCGGCGTCGGCAACCATGTTCGCAAAGTAGCCGGTGGGGCCGCCAAAGCCGTCCCGTGTTTTTATGAGGGAGCGGAACTTTTCCGCGTAAGGGCAGGAGGCGCTCTCCCAGATTTCAAACAGCGCGTTGCCGATACGCAGTTTTCCGCGCCCGCAGGAAAACTCAAGTTCGAATATCAGATGATCGCGCCCCGCGCCGGCTTCCAGGACAAAGGGGACCGGGGTTTTCACGGCAGGGCCGCCGCCGGGCGCTGCTGCTGAAACGCCGGAGGCCGGGAGGGGTTCCAGATACCCCGCGAGCCAGGCGGTCCCGGAGCGGGATCCAAGCCTCGCGCCCCAGTGTTTTTTGTGACGGAGCCGGGACCCGGTCAGAAACATAAGGGCGTCCGCAAGGTGGGTGCCGTCGTGCCAGAGTACGTCGATGAGGCGCTGGTTTTTTCCCATGTAAAGCGCCGCGCCTGCCCGGAGGACCGGGCCGAGCCGGTTTTCCGCGAGCAGCGCCGCCGCCTCCAGGTAATCGGCGGAGTAGCGGCGCTCGTGGTTGGTAAGGATGCGTATCCTGCCGCTTTTGTGCAGCGCGGCGATCTTCCGCGCCTCCGCGAGGCTGCCGGCCAGGGGCTTTTCGCAGACCGCCGCCCGGACGCCGTATTCCGCGGCGAGGCGGCAGTAGCCATAGTGGCTGTCCGGGTGGGTGGCGATATGGAGGATGTCCGGCCTGTGTTCGGCGAGCATGGCCGCGGCGTCCCCGTATACCGGGACCTCCCAGCGTTCGGCAAAAAGGCGCCGCCTGTCCGCGTCAAGGTCGGCGCCGGCGACAAGGCGGCAGCTGCCGCTCGAGGCAATCGCGCCGGCGTGGGTACAGGGCTTTTCCCGCAGGCTGTCGCCCTCCAGGAGGCTCGCGATACGGCCCAGGCCGACGACGGCGCTTTTAAGAAGCCCCATTTACTTCCCGGTAAATACCGCGGCCGCCGCGGACATCTTTTCCTGTTTTTCCCGCCCGGCCCTTTTCGCCTGGGTTTTGTCGTGCCTGGTGTTGAGCAGGGAGTACATCACCGGCGTTACAAAAAGTGTCATCAGGGTGCTTACCGTAAGACCGCCTACAAAGGTCATGCCTATAGGCTGGATGGTGTCCGCGCCGGCGCCGGGGAAGAAAGCAATCGGCGCCATTCCCAGGATAGTGGTAAGGCTTGTCATCAGGATGGGCCGGAGGCGGGATCTGCCCGCCTCAAGGCATGCCTCCCGTACCTTCATGCCCCGCGCCCGGAGCGTGTTGGTGTAGTCTACCAGCACGATGCCGTTGTTCACCACTACGCCGACCAGCGCCACGATTCCCACTACGGAGAACATGGACATAGCCTGGCCGGTCATCTTGTATATCCAGACAACGCCTATAAAGAGAAGCGGTATCGAGAAGAAGATGATGAGGGGATCGACAAAGGATTCAAACTGGCTGGCCATGACGCCGAAAACCAAAAATATCGCGGTCGCGATGATAAGCACATAGCGCCACAGGTAAGTGTTGATCTCCTGCGCCTCCCCCAGATAGCGGACCGTAACTTCGTCGTTGGGGACCAGGTATTCCTTAACCGTATTCTCAAGCCGCCTCTGCATGTCCGTTACGGCAATTCCCGGGGGCAGATCGCCTGTGATACGGACAACCCGCTCCTGCTTTTCCCGGCGTATGGAAGAGGGCGCCCGGCTTTCGGCTATCTTCGCCACATTGGAAAGGGACACGCGCTGCCCGGACCTGTTTAACACAAATACCGCGTCCAAATTCGGCAGCCCCGCCCGGTCCGAATCGCGCAGCATCACATTTACGTTTAACAGCCGGCTTCCCTGGCTCATGGTGGTGGCGGTGCTGCCGTCCATAGCGGTCCTGATTTCCGAAGCTACTGCCGAAAGGGATATGCCCAGCGCCGCGGCCCGCTCGCGGTCGATCTCCACGGTAAGCTGGGGGGCGCCCTCGTCAATATTGACAACAGGGTTTTCCACCTCGGGAAGGTAGCGGGTTATGATATGCTGTATTTCCTGCGCCGTATCCTGAACGGCGTCGTAATTCCGGGAACTGACCGCTATTTCTACCGCGGAAGTGCTCCCCATGTTCCGCCCGGCCCGGAAACTTATCCTTACGCCGGGCATTGACGCGGTATAGGGGGTAAGCTTTCTCATAATTTCGTCCGGCGTGTCGATCTGTTCGGCGGGAGGCGGCAGGGTAATCTGGACGGACCCCTGGTTGTTCCCGCTGCGCCGGGCGGTAAGGATAATATTCCTGTAACCCTGTATCTCTTCCTTGATTATCTCCTCAAGTTCAAAAAGCACTTTTTCCGTTATATCAATGGCCGTCCCCTGGGGCATGGACACGTTGATATTCACGTTGTCATCGGTACGGGTGCGGATAAACATATTCAACCCGATACCGCCGAACTGCATCAGGGAAAACACGAGCAGCAGTACTATAAGGCCGGTTATGAGGAGCCGGCGGGAGAGGCAGTATTCCAGCGCCGAACGGTAGCCGTTCTCCATCCCCCGGAAGAAATTCTCCATTTTGTCGTCGGCGGCCCGCAGGAAGCGGTTTTTCAGGGGCTTCTGCTTGCGGGTATTAAGCTTGAGGAGGGCGCCGCAAAGACTCGGCACCAGGGTAATGGCCACCAGGAGGGAACAGACCAGCGAGATCACCACCGTAAAGATAAGATCGCTGAACATCTGCCCCATCATCTCAAGGTTGTTTTTGTAAATGATAAGCGGGATAAACACGCAAACAGTGGTAGCGGAAGAGGCGATAATCGCCCGGAGCATTTCCCGGCTTCCCAGTATCGCGGCAATGTCCGGCTTGGCCCCCCGCTCGCGGTAACTGTGGACATTTTCAAGAATAACGATGGAGCCGTCCATGGTCATGCCCAACCCCATGATAAGCCCGGTCATGGTAAGGAGATTCAGGGTAAAACCGAACACCGACATAAACATAACGGTGAGCAGTATCGAGATGGGGATAGACAGGCCTATGATCAGGGTACCCTTGATGTTCCGCAGGAAAATCAGCAGTATCAGCATGGCGAGAAAAGCCCCCTGCAAGGCGTTATTGTACACCTGGTTCATCGTCGCCTTGATCATGGTCGTATTGTCCGAGAGAACTTCGAGGGTTATGCCCCTGGGCAGTTCGCCGTTGATGTCCTCGAGCGCCGCCCTTACCCTGTCGGCAACCTTGACCTGGTTGCTGTCGCTTTCGCTTGTCACCTGGATATAGACCCCGCTCTGCCCGTTCACGTAAACACGGGCCGCGTTGTCGTTGTAGCCCAGGCTTACATCGGCAATATCCTCAAGGCGCACCACCTGGGAACGGTTCGCCCGGCTGATACCGCTGTCGTCCAGGCTGACGGTCTTTACCACAATACGCTTGATCTGCTCAACGCTTGCGAGTTCTTCTTCCGTCATGATCTGGTATTCCCGTTCCCCCCGGCGCAGGCTGCCCCCGGAAGAAAGCACGCTCTGGCCTTTCAGGGCCGAGGAAATGTCCGCCAGGGTCAGGTTAAAAGCGGCAAGCCTGTTAAGGGAAACCGCCACTTTTACAACCTGGGTAGTACCGCCGGTAACTTCCGCCGACGCGACTCCCTCGATGCGCTCTATCCCGGACTGGATCTCGTCTTCGGCAAAAATCCGCAGCTGATCGGGAGGGTAGCTGCCCCGCACCACAAGGCGCATGATGGGCATAGCGCTCATATCAAAACGGCGCACTGTCGGCGTCTCCACCCCGTCGGGCAGGGAATTGACCAGCCGGTTTAGCAGCGTCTGCGCGTCGGTCACGGCCTTGTCCATGTCCGTGCCGTAGGCAAATTCCAGATTGATAAAACTCGACTCAAACTGGGAATTGCTGGTCATGTTGGTAAGGCCCCGTGAGGCCGAAAGGGACCTCTCCAGCCTTTCGGTTACGTTCCGCTCCACGTCCAAAGGCCCCGCGCCGGGAAAGCGGGTAAACACCGAAAGCACCGGGCGCGACGCGGACGGGTACAGATCCACCGCCAGATTGGGAACCAGCGTGGCGGCGATTCCCATGGCTAACGCATAAAGTACTACAATAGTAACCGGACGCCTGACCGAATAGCCCGCAATGTTCATCCTCAACCCTCCACTACGCGTACCGGATCGCCGTCGCTCAGGAAATTCTGCCCTGCGGAAACGACCCGGTCCCCGGTTTCAATACCGTTCAGCACCTCTATAGCAGTTTCATTTTCAAGGCCCAGGGAAATAACTTTCCGCCGGGCTATGTTATCGCCGTCAACAACAAACACGATCCACGAGCCGTAGGTGTTTATCACCGACGCGCGGGGGATCACCGGCACGTCCCGCCGGGAATTGGTCACCAGGCTTATCGTGGCGAACATCCCCGCCCGTACCCGCTCGTCCGGCCTGTCAAAGCGGAGCCGTATCCGCAGGGTCCGGCTGGCCGGATCAAGCACCGGGCTTACTTCGGACACAGCGGCGGGGAAACTCTCGCCGGGCAGGGCTTCCAGGGACACCAGGGCCGCAAGGCCCCTGCGCGCCGCGTTGGCGTAACGTTCGGGTACAAAGGTTTCCACCTCCAGAACGGAAAGATCCCCGATAACATACACGGCGGTCCCGGTACTAACCGTATCGCCCGTGTGAAGCGGCGCCTGGAGCACAGTCCCGCTGATCGTGGAAGTTACCGGGCTTTGCGAAAACACCTCCCCGGGCCTTGAGGGGTCCACCATTGCGACAACCTGCCCCCGGCCTACCCGGTCCCCCACCCGGAAGCGCAGATCCGTCAGCTTCCCGGCCACCGTGGGATAAATAGTTACCTGCCCCGCCGCAAGCACGTCCCCGTTGATCACTACGCTGTTCTCGATAGTCCCCAGCACAACTTCCGTCGTCCTGACTATAGTCGCGTTACGCGCCCCCTGGGCGTTCCCGGCCTGCCCCCCTCCTGAACCCGGCCCGCCTGGAGCGCCGCCCGGAGATCCCTGGCCGGGAACAGCGGCCATAGCGCCGGCGGCGGGCGCGAGCTTCGGCCAGAAAAAAGAATAGGCCGTCAGCCCCGCGAAAATTACAATCAGTATTACTATTACCGCAGTGACCACTGCCCGGGATCTGGACTTCTTCACATTACGCTCCTGGTTCATTTCCCCAGCTCCTGCCAGTCAACATTAAGCGCCCCGGCCAGATCGAGGATCATATTCATATATGATAACTCAACTTCCAATAACTGCTGCCGCGCCTCGGCCAGGCTGTTCCGGGCGTTTTCCAGGACAAGCGATTCGGTAACGCCGTTCCTAAACCCATCTTCCGTCAATTCGTAGCTCCGCTCCGCAAGCCCAACCTGGAGCCGGGCAATCTCGATGCTGGCCCAGGAATTGCGGAGATTCTCCGACAGGGATTGTATTTCGGCCCTGGCCTGGTTCTCCGTGTTTTTCAGGTCCAGCTTTGCCTTCTCCACATTGGCCCTCGCGCTCTGGACAGCCTGGCCGCCGCCCTGCCCGCCGGTACCGGGAATCCAGCCGGCAATGGGAATATCCACGCTCAGGCCCGCGGAAAGGCTGTCCGTAAATTTCCCCGTGCCGGCCCCGGTCCCGGAACCGCCGCCCCGCCACCGCGTCGTAAGCGACAGGGACGGGGCGCGGGCGTTAAGGACAGTCTGCCTCTCCGCCAATTCCAGCCGTTCAATCGCCTGCCTCTGGCTTACCACATCGGGGCGCTTAACCAGATATTCGTCGATAAGCCGCCCGGGATCAACATCGATCCGTTCCGGCGCGATCTCCCCCTCAGGCTCAATATCCGCCCCGCCGTCAAGCCCCAGCAGCACAAGAAAATCCCTTAAATGGGAGGCATAGAGGGACCTGGCTATATTCAGATTAAGCCGGGCGTTTTCCACCGCCAGGCTGCTCTGCAAAAACACAACCTGGCTGACAAGGCCGTTGTCAAAAGCAACCCGGTTTTTTTCAAGCTGCCGCCCCGCCTGCGCCTCAGTATTTTCCAGATTAACAAGATTCCTCTTTTCCGCGATCAGGGTAAAAAAAGTTTTCGCCGCCTGAATCCCAAGCTGCCTGCGGCTGTTTTCGTAATTGAGAAGCTGCGACTGGTAGGCCAGCTTGAGCAGCTTCATGGAAGACGACAGGGACGGCGCAAGCCTGAAGGTAACGCCAAGGGAAACGCCGTAACTCAGCAGATCCTTGTCCGCCTGAAAGCCCGGATCGGTAAAAACCGGGGTCGCGTAACTCATATCCCCCCCGGCGCTGACAGAGGGAAAAATCTCGGCCCAGAGATTCGACGCGGAAACTCCCGCGGTCTTTAAGTCGATAAATTCCTTTTGCAGGCTCAGGCTCTGTTCCAGGGCAAGCTCCACCGCCCTGTCCAGCGGCAGCCCCCCTCCCCCTCCGGCCGCTTCCTCCGCCCCGGCCCGAAGCGCGAGGACAAAAAGCAGCGCCGCGATACAAAGAAGCCCCAGCCGGGGAACGCGCTCCATGTTTACCCCCTATTATTATTGTAACTAACGATTGTAAAGATGTATACGGCGCCAACACGCTGCATAAAGAACAGCAATAAGCGTGCCAAAATCCGGATAGTTAATCTTTTTTTTTGGGCGCATCCGGCCCGGTACCCGGCAGGAATTATCACAGGCCCAACAGTACAACCCGCTCCCGGTATTCAACAGCCGCGCCTGCCAGCCGCCGGGCCGGACCGGGCTATACGCTTGTATCTTTTTTGCCTCCGGCAAAAAAGGATACCGCTTCTATCCCTTGCGCGTCACATTATGGAAAATTTTACCGCAAAGTCGAAAAAGTCGAATAAGTAAAAGAAGTAGTAGAAAAGAAGTATAAAAA
>JAIRZS010000110.1 GCA_031267115.1 Treponema sp. | reverse complement strand
AGGCTTTCCATGGCGGCGTCGTATTCTTTTTTCGCGCCGCCTACCCAGCCCCAGGAACCGATGCGCAGGGCGGTTTTTCCGAAGATGTGCTTGCGCCTGAAAATATCCAGCGCGTAGGCCATGGGCGGGAACATGGCGTATTCATAGGTAGGCATAGCCAGGAGAATTCCGGCGCTTTTGTAGGCGTCCGCGAGTATATAGCTTATGTTTTCGTCCGGCACGTGGCGGATCGTGTACGGTACGCCGCCTTCCGCCTCAATGCCGCGTATTGCCGCGTCGAGGCCCCGCCTGGTGTTGCCGTACATGGACCCCCAGATGACGGCGATTTCCTTTTCCGCCGGGCCTTTCGCGTATGCCGCGTATTTCCGGTATCGGCTGATAATGGCCTGGGGGTCCCTGCGCCAGACTATGCCGTGGCTCGGGGCCACGCATTTTACCGGAATCCCCTCCAGCTTTTTGATCGCCTTTTCCACGAACACCGAAAAAGACGAGACAATATTGGCATAATAGCGGAGGCATTCCTTTTCAAAGAAATCGTGTTCCTCAGCGTTGAATTCGTCGTCAAAAACCCGGCTGCCCAGGGCGCCGAAAGAGCCGAAGGCGTCGCAGGGGAATATCGTCGCCGATCCGGTCTCGCAGGTAATCATGGTTTCGGGCCAGTGGATGTTCGGGGCCTCGTAAAAGGCCAAAACCTTGCCGCTGCCCAGGTCCAGGGTATCCCCGTCTTTCACCGCCCGGAGGCCGCTTTCTATATTGTAAAAGGTCTTTACCAGGCCGATTCCCTTCTGGGTGGAAATGATCTCCGCCCCGGGGTTTTTCTCCCGGAATTCGGCGAGCCAGCCGGTATGATCCGGCTCCAGGTGGTTTAGAACCAGGTAGTCAATGGTAGAAAAAGACGCGCCTATGGAATCCAGGGCGTCTTCAATCTGTCTGGGGGCATCGGTCCAGTCCCGGACCAGGTCGATAAGGGCGGTTTTTTCGCCCCTGACAAGATAGGCGTTCAGGGAAACGCCCTGGGGTATCGGCCAGATGCCTTCGAAAAGTTCGGTTGTCTTAATATCCGCGTGGAGGCAGTAAACCCCCCCGCATATTTCACGCGCCTTCATAATTTTAAACACCCGTCATCCGAGAGGAATCTAATACCCGCCGTCAATCTACAACAGGGCGGTTCTTTTTCCATGGTTTGGGGAATTTTTCTCACAAAGGCTTGTTATTATCGTTTTAGTACGGAAACAACCCGTTCAAGTACTTTTTTACGGTCAAGGGGCTTTACAATGTAGCTTTTCGCGCCCATAAGAAGGCACTTTTTAACAACATCCTCTTTCCCCAGGGCGCTGACCATGATTACCCTAGCTTCTTTATCGAATTCCAAAATCTTTTCCAGCGCCGAAACCCCGTCCATTACAGGCATGGTAATATCCATGGTTACTAAATCGACATTGGGGTGCAATGCCTTGTATTTTTCCAAACCCTGAGCGCCGTCTCCGGCAGTATCGGCAAGCTCAAACCCTTCGGATGTAAAAATTTGCCCTAATTGTTTAGCGATAAACATGGAATCATCAACTACCAGAACCCGGTAGGGGGTCCCATCATCCTTCAAACCCTCCGGCTGTTTTTCGTTGATGCTGGGTAAATCACTCTTTGCAATCATGCGGTTACGCTCCTCTTCTCCTTATACTCTACGGCTTAGACCGATTCAAGTCAAGATACCTGGATTCTTTTTGTAAATTTTTACAACTCCGCTTCTATTCTAACGCATTTACCGCCATTTTACCAGTGTTTTGGCAGTTTTTTGGGTGCGATCCCGGTCTTTCCGGGGAAAGGCCGCCGTTCCGCGGCCTCCCGTAAGCAGGGAAATAGCAGCTATTCAGTCGGGGGGCTAAAGCCCCCACTCCGCAAAAAGTCTTGTCAAGACTTTTTACAGTATCCGGTTGAACGAGGGGGTTTGGACCCCCTCCGCTCGAAAAAACGTAGTTTTTTTCGAGCTACCCCCACTGAGCATTTATTGGCAAATGATAGACTAAATAGTTATGTATAATATAATACGCTATGGCAGTTCCTTTTTTACTTGCGCCTATGGCGGAATTGAGCCACCGCCCCCTCCGCGAGCTGATCGAGGGTTTTGGGGGCTGCGACGAATATTTTACCGAGATGATAAGCTCGGGCGCCCTGATCAGCGGGGGCCGGTTTGAGGCTTTCTACCTGGATACCGCCCCCTGCCCCGAACGGGTGGTGTTCCAGCTTTTGGGGAGCGACGCCGCCCAGCTTGCCGGGGCAGCCGCGTTCCTGGACAGGCTCCCTTGCGCCGGAATCGACCTTAATATGGGCTGCTCCGCCCCGGCCATTACCCGGACAGGCGCCGGCGTCCGCTGGATGGCGGACATTGACCGGGCGGGGGAGCTTGCCCGCCTGGTCCGTTCCCGGACCAAGCGCCGCCTCAGCGTAAAACTCCGCACCGGGCCGGGGGACAATTTTGACTACCTGCTGGACTTCTGCCGCCGCCTGGCGGACGAGGGGGTGGAACGCATTACCCTGCACCCCCGCACGGCCCGGGAAAAATTCCGGCGGCGCGCCCGCTGGGAATATGTGGCCCGCCTCCGGGAAGGGCTTTCCATCCCCGTGGCCGGGAACGGGGATATTTCCAGTGCCGGGGAACTGGCCGCCCGCTCCGGGTCCGGGACCTGCGACGCCGTAATGGCGGGCAGGGCCGCCGTCCGTATGCCCTGGATTTTCGCGGAAGCCCGGTCTATTGAAAGGCGGGCGGAAACAGGGCAGGCGGCCCCTAATCCGGCTCCTGATACCCCCAATCCTAATATTGAAGAAACGGGGCTGAAATTCCTGGAACTTCTGGCGCGGTACCAGCCCCCTGAGTTCCATATCAGCCGGGCGAGACGATTTTTCGGCTATTTTTGCGATAATTTAAAATGGGCCCATTACCTTAAAACGGCCCTGAACCGGGGACAGACCCTTGCCGGGGTAGAACAGGTATGGAAAGCCTATTTCCGCGAAAACCCGGAGGAGATCAGGGCCGGGGTCTTCCCGCGCAAGGGATTGTAGGGGTGCGCGGGCCCGGAGGGGCCGCGCAGACCCGGCGCGGAGCGCCGGGGCCGGAGCGCGGAAGCGCGCAGCCCCGCAAAGCCCGGTCCCCGCCGCGCAGCGGCGGGGATGCGCCCAAATTCAGAATAGGAATATGAAGAAAGGCTATTCCCGGTCCGCGGAGTCGTCGCCCGAATCGTCTTCGCCGGTTTCCGCGTCCTCCGCTTCTTTCGCGTTTTTTGCCAGTTCCGCGGCGTCCCGCGCCTTTTTTTCGTCGGAGGCGAGCTTGCGGTTGTACATGAAGATGCCCAGGGCGGCAAACATGACGATGTCGAACATCCGCTTTTCGAAATCTTCGCTGAAGCCGATCCCGGTGAACTGCCGGAAAAGGGTGTAGGCGATGATAAAGACGCCCAGGCCGGCGAGTACGCCCAGGAGCAGTTTGCGGGTTACTTTCATGAGGCGGCCCCCTGTATGGCCCTGACCCGGATGATGCCGTCTACCGCGATAATGCGCTCCAGAATATCCGGCGGAATTGCCTGCTCCGTGTCGATGATATTGTACGCGTAGTCGTCCCGGTGGTGGTTGATAAGGTCCATGATATTGATTCCCTCCCCGGCCAGAATAGTGGTGATCTGCCCGACCATGTTGGGTATGTTCCGGTTTGCCACAAGGAGCCGGAACGGGGCGCGCTGCTCCAGGTGGCAGCGGGGGAAATTCACCGAATTCTTTATTGTCCCGGATTCCAGGAAATCCACAAGCTGCCTTACCGCCATAGCGGCGCAGTTATCCTCCGCCTCAGGCGTGGAAGCGCCCAGATGCGGGATACAGACGGCCTTTTTGCAGGCCAGTAATTCCGCCGTGGGAAAGTCCGTGATATACATGGCAAGCCTCTCCGATTCCAGCGCGGCGATAATGTCCGCTTCGTTTACCAGGCCGCCCCTGGCCAGGTTGATTATCCGGGCGCTTTTCTTCATAAGCCGGAATTTTTCCGCGTTAAAAAAGCCCTTTGTCGCATCGCCCAGGGGGATGTGGATGGTCACATAATCGGATTTGGCAAGCAGGCTTTCCAGGGTATCCGCCCGCCCGACCATGCGGGAAAGATTCCAGGCGGCGTCCACCGAGATATAGGGATCGTAGCCGGTAACGTCCATTCCCAGGGCGACCGCGTCGTTGGCGACCATTACGCCTATCGCGCCGAGGCCGACTACACCCAGCGTCTTGCCCCGTATTTCCGGCCCCTCGAAGCGGGATTTTTCTTTTTCCACAAGGTCCGGCACTTCGTCGGCCCTGCCCGCGACAGAGGCGGCCCAGGAAACACCGCCGAACACATTCCGGGAAGAGAGGAGCAGCGCCGCGATAACCAGTTCTTTCACCGCGTTGGCGTTGCCGCCGGGGGTGTTAAACACTACGATGCCCCGGTCGCTGCACAGGCCGACGGGGATGTTGTTGTACCCCGCGCCCGCCCGCGCTATGGCCTTGACCGTGTCGGGAATTTCGATCCCGTGCATGTCGGCGCTGCGGGCCAGAATCGCGTCCGGGTGGGGAAGATCGCTTGCGACCTCGTACCTGTCCCGGGGGAAAAGGTCCAGCCCCTGGGCGCTTATTTTGTTCATCGTCCGTATTCTAAACATAATCCGCCTCAAAACGTTTTATAAAACCAGCCAGTTCCCGCACCCCCTCGACAGGCATGGCGTTGTAAATGCTGGCCCGCATACCGCCCACCAGCCGGTGGCCCGCCAGGTTCACAAGCCCCGCGGCGGCGGCCTCCCGGACAAAACGCGCCTCGATCTCTTTGCGCCTTGCCCCGTCTTTTTCCACAGGCACAAAAGGCACGTTCATCATGCTGCGAAATGCCCTTTCCACCGGGGAACGGAACAGGGGGGATTCGTCCAGGCACGAGTAAAGTATATCCGCCTTTTCCCGGTTGCGCTTTTCCATAGCCTCCACCCCGCCTGTTTTTTTGATCCATTCCAGCACCAGCCCGATAATATAAATGCCGTAACAGGGAGGCGTGTTGTACATGGAACCCTCGTCCGCGTGAATGTCGTAGCGGAGCAGGGCCGGGGTCCGGGGAGGGGCGCGCCCTATCAGGTCCTCTCTGATTATCACCACCGTGACGCCCGCCGGCCCAAGGTTTTTCTGCGCACCGGCGTAGAGCAGGCCGAAACGGGAAACGTCCAGCGCTTCGGAGAGGGCGCAGCTTGAAATATCCGCCGCCAGCGGGACCGCCCCTGTCTCCGGCAGCGCCGTCCACCTGGTCCCTACGATAGTATTGTTCAGCGTAATATGGTAGTAAGCGCAGCCAGGGTCCGGAACCGGCGCTTCGGGAATGTAAGAATAGGCCCTGTCCTTGGAACTTGCCGGAACCAGCGCCTCCAGGTATTTCGCGCCCTCGTCCGCCGCTTTCTTTGCCCAGACGCCGGTATCAATATAAACGGCCTGTTTTCCGGACCCGCCCCCGCCCCGTTCAGGGATACCCGGTTCCGTACCGCCCAGGTTGAGCGGTATCATGGAAAACTGGAGCGACGCGCCACCCTGCAAAAAAAGCACCCGGTAATTCGCCGGGATACCCATAAGCTCCCGCAGAAGGGCTTCCGTCTTTTCGATAATAGCCTTAAATTCCCCGGAACGGTGGCTCATCTCCATCACCGACTGCCCCGAACCATTGGCGTCCGTCATCTCGGCAGCCGCCCGTTCAAGCACCGGCAGCGGCAGCATGGACGGCCCCGG
>JAIRZS010000328.1 GCA_031267115.1 Treponema sp. | reverse complement strand
AAAAAAACCACCGCTTTTGGCGGTGGCCGTATAATCCGTGGCAGGTCTAGCTGTTCAGCAATGCCGCGATGTCCGCGCGGTTCCAGCGGCGGGCAATGTCCGCGGGGCTTTCGGACGCGACGTTCCTGCTGTTCTTGTCCGCCCCCAGTTCTATGAGCAGGCTGACCAGATCGCCGCTTCCGGTTTGGGCGGCATAGTGGAGGATCGTGTTGCCCGCCGAGTCCTGGCATTCGATGGCCCTCCCCGAGAACAGCGCCCTCAAGGCAGCCGGGCCGCCGGCAAGGGCGATTCCGGCAGGGGTCTTGCCGTCGCCGGCCATGGAAAAAGGATTCGAGCCGCTGTCGGCCAGCAGTTTTGCCGTTTCCCAGCTTCCAAGGTCGATCGCCGCGCGCAGGGGAATGCGCCCCTCGAAATCTACCGCGGAAATCCTCGCGCCCTGATCCAGGATGGTTTTGATTATATCAATCGAGGCCCTGTTTAAAATGGCTATATGCAGGGGCGAATAGCCGTTGTCATCGGAGGCGTAGAGTCTGTCTTTGGTGAGCAGCGTCGATACCATACGGGGCGAAACGCCCAGCGCGAGGGTAAAAGGGGTCTTGCCCTGGGTGTTTTTCGCGTGGATTGAAACGCCGAAAGAGAGCAGCATGGTTACAAGATCGCTGCGTTCCATGGAAACCGCAAAATGGAGCGGCGTGTCGCCCCGGCTGTTCCGCACCATTGTGTCGGCGCCCCGGTTTGCCAGCCGTTCAACCGCTGTCGGGGGGCCGGCCAGCACCGCGTCCATGAAGGGGGTGTTCCCCTCGTTGTCGCGCTCTTCCAGGTCGGCGCCGGCGTTGATGAGGATGTTTTCCACATCCAGGATGCCCAGGCGCACCGCGTCGTGGAGCGGGGTTTTCCCGGTCAGCGCGTGGGTATTGATGTCGATCCTCCTTTCGCACAAGGTCCGCGCGCTTTCCACGGCGATCCACCTGACCGATGCGTGAAGCGCGCTGTTCCCCAGGCTGTCGCGCCAATTAATAGAAGCCTTTGACAGGATCAGCGCATCTATTGTGGAAGGGGAATTGACTTTTACCGCCGCGAAGATAGGCGTTTCCCCGGTCGCGTTGGCCGCGTCAGGATTGGCGCCTTTCTGTACCAGGTAGGGGATATGGGCGTCAAGCCGCCATTGCGCCGCGTAATGAAGCACGCTGTTCCCCAGGCTGTCGCGGGTCTCAAGGGTCGCGGCGTTGAACATCCACTCCCGTATGCCCCCCGGCGAATAGAAGCCGAGGTATATCGGGCTTTCGCTGCGGCCGTTGGGCGCGAAGATATCGGCTCCCCGGGACAGGAGCAGCTCGCCGCTTTCCCGGTTGTCAAGCCGTACCGCCAGATGGAGGCTGGTGTCCCCTTCCTTGTTCCGCGCATTTACCGGGGCCCTCTTGTCAAGAATATGCCTCGTGATTCTTTCGTTCGCGTTTTCCTTCACCGCGATATGGAGGGCGGTGTTTCCCCCGCTGTCGCTTTGCAGCACGGATTCTTCGGTGAGCATCATGTCCAGGGAGGGCAGTTCGTCGTGCAGCGCCTTTTCAAACGGGGTAATGCCGTAATTGTCCGCGGCGAAAATATCGGATTTGTATGTAATCAAAAGGGGGAAATAAACGCCCCGGTTTTTTTCCACCGCGAGGTACAGCGGCGTTTTTCCGGCTATGTTATGAATCGAAACATCGGCGCCGCCTTCGAGCAGGGCCTTCATAACATCCGTGCTGCTGTTAAGGGTAATGACAATATGCAGGGGCGAGTCGCCGTGCTCGTCCCGCAGGTTGGGGTTGGCCCCGCTGGCAAGAAGCAGCGTCACGGCCTCCCTCTGCACCCGTTGGGGGATTGCTATATGAAGTACCGAGTTGCCTTTAGCGTCCTGGATATTGACATTGGCGCCTTTTGATATGAGTATCCTCATCACGTCAATATGGCCCGCGCGGGCCGCCTCGTGCAGGGCTGTAGTACCGGCGGTGTTTTTTGCGTTGGTATCGGCGTTTTTGTTGAGCAAATGGGTAACAACGGCGATATTCCCGTCCTGGGAGGCATAGTGCAGCGGGGTAAAGCCGTCGGCGGAACGGATATTGTAGTTGTTGTTGCGCACGGCGGGGGCGAAATAGCCGTACACCGCTTCGTTCGAGGTTCCCCCCGCAAGGATGATCAGTTCCCCGGTCTCGGCGTATTTGCTCGCGTCTTTATGCGACAGCGCCAGGTCCAGCGCGGTCTTCCCGGAATTGTCCTTTTTGTTCACCGGCGCCCCGGCGGCCAGAATTATCCTGACGTTTTCGGTATCGCCCGCGTCGGCCGCCATATGCAGTATGGTCCTTCCGTTTGCGCCGGTGGACTGTACCGAAGCGGGGCTCAGTATGGCTTTTAAAAAATCCCCGCCCGCGCCCAGGGCGTAGGATGTTACCGCGCCGCCGCCGGGCAATACCTGGTGAATATCCGCGCCCCCGTTTACCAGAACGGCGGCAAGCCCGCTGTCCGTGTTCTCCGAGGCTATCCCCAGGGGCGTCTTTCCGCTGCCGTCCGCCGCGTCGACCTCGGCTCCCAGCGAGATAAAGAAAGCCGCAAGATTGCTGTCGCCCAGTTCGGCGGCGGCGTGGAGCGGAGTCCTGCCCCGGCTGTCCCTGGCGTTAATATTGACCTTGCCCAGAAAAAAGTCCCTGGCTTTCCCGGTTTCCCCGCGATCCAGGAGGGTCCAGACATCGTCTTCCTCCGCCTCCAGTTCCGCCGGGGCGGGCGCGGGTTCACCGGCGCATCCCCCAATGGCGAGGAAAAGTATACCGATGCCGAAAAAAACAACACAAAACCGAATTTTAAGGTACCACATACCCCAATTTTCGACAGAACAGGCCGGGGAAGTTAGGAAAAAAGGGCAGGGCAAAAGCCGCCGCCGGCCTTTCGCGGCCCGCCGCTAGATCTTCGGGATAACCCGGGCAAGCAGCGCCGTCACCCTGGCCGCGTTTTCAGCAAAGACCTTCGCTATCGCCTCCCAGGTAACCGGCTCCTCGTCGTTTTTCCAGGAATCGTAATCGGTACTCATAGCCACCGCCGCGTAGGGAATACCCGCTTCGCCGGCCAGGGCGGTTTCCGTGGCAACGGACATGTTGATGATGTCGGCGCCCCAGGCGCGGAACATGCGGGATTCGGCGCGGGTAGAGAAACGGGGCCCCTCGATGGTGATCACCGTCCCCCGGTCATGGAAACGGCAGCCGAGGCTTTTGCATTCACCGATAAGGAGTTCCCTAAGGCGGCTGTCGTAAGGGTCCGCCATTGCCATATGGACCGGCTTATGCGGCTCAAACGATTCGTGGTAAGTCATCTTCCGCTGTTTGGTAAAGTCGATAAACTGATCGATAATTACCAGATCGCCGCGGCCAATCTCCTCGCGCAGCGATCCCACCGCCGTAGTAGCGATAATATGCGTGCAGCCCGCGGCTTTAAGGGCGGCGATATTGGCCCGGAAATTCACCTGGGACGGCGGGATAGTGTGCTCGCGTCCGTGCCGGGCCAGAAGCGCCACTTCCGCGCCGCCTATGGTCCCCCGTTTCAGGGGGGACGAAGGCCACCCGTAAGGGGTCCACTGCTTTTCGTCCCTGGATTCGGAAAGGATATCCGGGTTGTCCAGGCCGCTTCCGCCAATAATACCGATAAGCGCCATAACATGCCTCCTCATTGTGTTTCGCCCTTCCCGCAAAACCCCGGCCGGGATTTGCCGGCGGCTTAATTGTATTTACGGTAGAGCTCCAGTACCAGATCCAGGGCTTCTTTTACCGATTCGCCATAGGCAATTACCCCCTCGTCATGTCCCGCCATAACAATCAGGCCCCGGGACGCCCCCTGTTCTTTGACGCAGGCGATAATGGCCCGCGCCATTTCCGGCGTCCCGTAAAGCGCCTCCGCGGGCGTGCGGGGGTAGGCGTCCCGGAGCATAGCGTCAAAAATTTTCCGGCTGTGGATGTGAATCACGGAACGGGCGGAAGGGCAGGCAAGATAAACCGCGCCGTGCGACATGGATTCCGCCGACGCCTTGACCGGCCCGTAACTTTCCACCCTGTTTTTTTCAATATCAAAGGCGCTCACCACGCAGTACCCGTCCGCTCCCAGCGCCCGCTTTCCCCCGGTGGCGGTCCCGCTGATAAGGAATTCCCCGCCGCCCGTCCTGACGCTCGTATTGCCGAATCCTACGCCGCCGGGAAGCGCCCCCACCAGGCCAAGGTCGTAAAGGCCGGTCCGCCCCTCGTCAAGCTCCTTCCAGCCCGGGACCTCCGCCGCCATTGCCGCCGCCATAGTATGCCCCGCCGTATACTTGACATACCCTTCTTTTGCCGTATCACCTGTCATAAAATCACCCATATATCGAATTATATCTGAGCCTGTTCCAAAACCCGGTTGGTTTTGGCCAGGCTCTTGGAAAAACCGGTCAAATCGGACTAAAGTCCGGCCCGGTTTTTCCCCTAAATATAAGGAAGCTGTTCCAAAAACTGAAGTTTTGGAACAGCCTCATCTTATATCGAATTGCCCGCTGTAAAATTCCTCATTTCCCCTGTTCCGGGTAGAGTTTCAATATTCCCTGTTCAGACGCTTCGGCAACGCCCCTCTCGGTAATAAGGCCCGTGATATAGCGCGCGGGGGTAACGTCGAAGCCCCAGTTGCGGGCCGGGGTGCTGTCCGGGCATATCTGAACGGCCTCTATCCGGCCTTCCGAAGTTTTTCCCGTCATGTATCTCACCTCCGCCGCATCCCGCTCCTCAATGGGGATCTCCCCCAGGCCGTCAAGCATTTTAAAATCAAAGGTAGACGAGGGCAGGGCGACATAGAACGGGACCCCGTTTTCCTTCGCCGCTAGCGCTTTAAGGTAAGTGCCGATCTTGTT
>JAIRZS010000246.1 GCA_031267115.1 Treponema sp. | reverse complement strand
GCCCCTGTTGGTTAAAGAAATCCCTACTATGTTTGAGGTATAGTCCGATTGTTACCCTGTAAAACAGACGTTTGAATGGTTCATTTCTACTGAACGCAGGGTAGCATTTCTACTGAACGCAAATAGGGCTCATTTCTACTGAACGGCGACATTAGGCAATGCGATTACCTTGACCATTCTGCCGTAAAATGCTATGGTTTGTTGCTGTCCGGCTGTTTTGCGGGGGGGCAGCGGAAAAGCGTTTTTGCCGCAGGCAGAAACCTTTGGAGCGAGGGGGGGCGGAAGGCGGCCTGTTTTGGCGCGCCCGCCGGGCGGTAACAGCCCCCCCGCCGGATGCTTACCCTAAATATTTGCGCGAGGTGAAAAAATACATGGATTCCAGGAAAAAAAAACAGGGCGGCTCGTCGGATTCCGAATTTGTCCGCCGCTTCAAGACAAGGCCGGCTATTTTTGCCGGGACCGTCCTTATTTTGGTTATCGTGATTGTGGCCTTTGTGCTGGTACCCGCCATTGTGCCGGAAGCGGCCCGGGGCGGCCCGGATTTGAATTTCGGGGCTTATAACAATATCCCCATAAACTACGTGCCGGGGAATTATTTTTCCCTGGTCCAGCGCAGCCTGGCCCAGGGTATGCAGAGTTCGATGAACGAGGGCAACTCCTTTTTCGTGACCTACCAGATATGGCACGGGGCTTTTGAGGAGGCTGTGGCGAGGACCGCTATTCTGAATGAGGTGGAGCTGGCCGGGTATAAGGCGCCTTCCGAAGCGGTGGACCGCCGGGTGGCCCAGCGGCCCGAATTCCAGGAGAACGGCCGCTTTTCCCCGGTGAAGTACCGGGACTACGATAATTCCGCGCGGATATCTATCTGGCGGGAGATGCAGAATTCAATCGCCCTGGAAAAATACATAAGCGACGTAACGGGCCTGAGGATTTCCTCAAAGGAGGCGGAATTTATCGCGGGAATGGCCGCCCCCCAGAGGAGCTTCGATATGGTTGCCTTTCCCCTGAGTTCCTATCCTGATTCGGAAGTCGCCGCGTATTATAACGATAACATCGACCTTTTTAAAATAACCCATTTTTCCAAGATCACTGTTCTTTCAAGCGAAGCCGAAACCCGGCGGATACTCGATTCCGTCAAAAACGGGGAAACCGCTTTTGAAGACGCGGCAAGGACCTACTCCCAGGACAGCTACGCGGACCGGGGGGGGGATATCGGGCTCAAGATGGTTTACGAGCTTATCAACGAAGTCCCGGCTGCGGAAGACCGGGACGCCCTGGCGGCCCTGGGGAGCGGGGAATACAGCCCTGTTTACAAGCTTACGGACGGCTGGGCCTTTTTCCGCTGCGAGGCGGCCCCCTACCCCGCCGATATTGCCGACAGCGCTAATCTGGAAAAAGTACGCTACCACCTGATGGGCAACGAAAGGGGCCGCGCGGAAGACTGGGTTTTCGAGCAGGCCGAAAATTTCGCGAGCCTTGCCCGGGATAATGATTTCGATACCGCGGCGCTTATGCAGGGGCTGGAGAAAAAGAGCTTCGGCCCCCTGCCGATCAACTATGGGGAAAGGCGCAGCGCTTCCGGCTATTTCGGCGGCCCTTCTTCCGACGGGGTGGACCTCTTTACGACGCTCTCCTCGTTTCCCATAGACGAACTGTATATCGCCGGGGCCCTGGAAAATTTCTGGCGCACCGCGTTTTTTACGCCGGTAGCCACCCCCGCGAATCCTATTGTCGTGGGGGACAATATTATCGTTATTTACCCTGTCGAAGAGATTGTTCCGGAACCGGATGCCCTGGACAGCATCAAAAATAAGTATACCGCGTACTGGGCAAGCTATAATACGGAGCAGAGCCTAAAGCCTTTCTTTATGCGCAGCAAAAAATTACAGGACAGATTTAACGCCACCTTCCGGCAGATCTACAATTTTGAGTTATAAGGCCGGGCCTGCCGGCTGCCGGGTGGATTTCCGAGACATGGTTTGGAATTTTACCGCAAAGAAGAAGTAAAAGAAGCGGAAGAAGGAAAGAATAACTAAAATTGATCTGCAATTCGGGGAACAATTATAGAAGATACCGTAAAGAAGTCGAAAAAAGAGGTCAAAGAAAGGACCTGAGAGCAAAAACTTTTTCGATTTTTTCGACTTTGCGGTTGAAAATTCTGTGGGTCAAGTTTAGGACGGGCGGGCATCGTCTTACGGTACCGGGCATTCCCCAAAAACATGGCGGATTCTGAGCCTTTCCCTCGGGAAATGCCCCGGCCTGTTCCGGCCCGGCGGGGCCTGTCGGTCTTTTACCGGGGGAAAACCCTGCTTTCTTTAATCGATCCTATAGCCCAGGCCGAGCGCCTTGCGGATACCGCCCCGGAACAGGGCCGCACCCTGTATTTCTGCCCCTCGCCCCTTTACGGCTACGGGCTTGAACGCCTGCTGTCCCGGATACCGGAAGATTCGGCGGTGATTGCCGTGGAAACCGACGAGGCGCTTATGGCCCTTTCCGGGGAAAGCCTGCCCCGGCCCCTCCTGGATAACCCGCGGTTCAGGGCGGTCAGGACAACGGACCCGGCAAGCCTCTGCGCCTTTGCGCGCAGCGCCTGGGGGAGCCGCCGTTTCCGCCGCCTTACCGTAGTCCGGCTTTCGGGTGGCTGGCAGATCGGGGGCGCGCTTTATGAAACGCTGGCGGACGCGCTCAGGGAGGACATTGCCGGCGACTGGGAAAACGCGCTGACCCTGGCCCGGCTGGGAAGGCGCTATATGGCCAACGCGATACGGAATCTGCCCCGGCTTGCCCGCATGGCCCTTTCCCTGGAAAGCCTTGGCTTCGGGGAAGCGCCTGTCCTGGTTCTGGGAGCCGGGCCTTCCCTTGACGGGCTCCTGGACGCCCTCGCCGGTAAACCCGGCGGCGCGGGGGGCCTTCCGGGCGGCTTTTCGCGTCCGGAAGAACGGCCCTTTAGGATTGTATGCGTCGATACCGCCCTTAAAAACCTCTACGCGCGCGGCCTAAAGCCGGATTTGGCTGTCGCCCTAGAAAGCCAGCATTGGAATCTGCGGGATTTTACCGGCCTTGGCGGGTGGAAATTGCCGCTGGCAATGGACCTTTCCGCCCTGCCGGCCACGGGGGAAACGCTGGGCGGCGATGTCCTGCCCTTCTTTACCCCCTGGACCGCGATACGCTTTTTCGGGCGGCTTAAAGCGGCCGGATTCCTTCCGCCCGAGATCCCGGCCCTGGGTTCCGTGGGCCTTGCCGCGACGGCCCTGGCACTCCGCCTCGGCTCCGGGCCGGTGCTTACCGGGGCGCTTGACTTTTCGTTTACCATTGACCGCTACCACGCCCGCTCCACGCCCGGCCACCTGGAAAGCCTCCGCCTTTCAACCCGGCTCAGGCCGCTTATCGGGACGGCGGCCTTTCGCGCCGGAGT
>JAIRZS010000204.1 GCA_031267115.1 Treponema sp. | reverse complement strand
GTCAGCCGGTCGACGTACTGCCAGTCCAGGATGGTCTTGGTAAGGTCCGCGTTTTTGGCGTAGGGGATGTTGTAGGAAATGCCGCCCCCTTCGTAACTGGTAAAGCCTCCGGCGTAGGAGATCTCCGTAAGGAGCCGGGCGTCGGGGGTTCCGTGGCGGACCTGCACCGGAATGTTCAGGGCGTTGATGATCTGCCGGCAGCCCGAAACCCCGTGGTTTACCGCGGGGAAGCCGTTCAGCATGGATTTTTGCAGCTTCACCGATTCGGCGATTCCCTCTTCGGCTTTCTGAAAGCGGTTCTGCCGGGTGTAGCTGTCAATGGTGGTGGGCAGGAGATCCGCGTCCCCGTTATCCTGCAAATACATGAGGAGTTTGATATGCTCGTTGATCAGGGCCACCCCCGCCCGGGGCTGAATCAGGGTGGTTCCCGCTTCCTTGGCCTTGAGGAGTTTCTTTGAAAATATCTTTTCTTCCGGCAGGCTTTGGTGAAACGCGAAGGACTCTTCCAGGTCCACATCCTTGCCGGTGGGCCACTGGGTCAGCGCTTCTTTGCGAATTTTATAAAACTCATCATCGCTGATACGTTTATTCACAAGTTCCATGATTGTTAATCTCCTTCTTCATAATTGATAGGGCGGCGCCGGGCAGCGTTTCCGCCAGAAGCCCCATGGCCGCCAGGATATAGGATTCATCAATAAAGATCGCCGCCTGCGCCGAAGGCTTGAGGGACGCCGGTTTCGTTGTATTGAACAGGGCATGACGGGCGATTTTTTTTGCCCCGGGATTGTGGATCACCGCCCCTCCGGTAAGGATGAGCCGTTCCACGGAGCTTAAATCCTTGCCGGTCTGCACAAAGACAGGGCCTATCGGCGTGTACGCCTCCTCAATGGTTCCGGCATGACGCTCCATGGCGGTTTCCACCGCCGCCGCCGCCAGGGCAAAATCAAGGCGCGTCTCTTCCGCCGCAGCAGGCAAGGCGCCGGGATTCGCCGCGAGCCGGTCAACCATCCCCGGAATGTCCGCGGCGGCAAGCCCCGAAAGGACGGCGAGTTTTTCCGCGCCCGCCGCTTCCAGCACCCCGGCGGCGCTGTACCGCATGCCGATGTCCCCCTCCACGGTGCGTTTGGAAAACGGCTCGGGAAGCCCCTTGAGGATCACGTCCGTTCCGGGCATCCCCGTGGCCACCGAATACACGTCCGTGGTCGCGCCCCCCAGGTCAACCGCGGCAAGTTCCCCCAGCCCCGCTTCGCCGTCAACGCCGGAGGATAGCAGTTCCAGGGCCCGTTTTACCGCCGCGGGGGTGGGCATGAGGATCCCGGAAATCAGTTCCTGCTCACGGGAAAGCCCCCGGGCCTGGATGATCCGTTCCAGGAACAGGCGGCGGATTTCCGTCTGGACGGGCTCGATGTTGAGGGTCCCCAGTTTGGGCAGCACATTGGGACAGCGGATGGTGTTCCAGCCCGTGAGCGTTTTGGCGCATTCGGCGGACGCGGAACGGTTCCCCGCAATGAGCACGGGGAAGGGGCCGGGCGCGCCCAGGGAGGCCAGCATACGAGCGTTGTGGAGAACGCACGCCTTGTTGCCGCCGTCAACCCCGCCGGTCAGGAGAAATATGTCCGGCCTGATCCCCTCGATCTCGGCGACGTCCTCTTCGGTAAGCTCGTAAAAGTAGCGGCCCACGATCTTTGCCCCCGCTCCCAGGGCGGCCAGCCGGGCAGCCTCGGCGGTCAGGGCCGGAACCAGGCCGCTGGCGATCATCCGCAGGCCCCCCGCAGCGCTGGAACAGGCAAAGCGTTTGGCAAAGGTCATCGGCCCGGCGGCTTTCCGCAAGGTTTCCAGGGCCTCCGCCAGCCCTTCGCCGATGTCGGTTTCCACCGTGGTATAGGCGGCGGCGGTTCCCAGGAGCTTTCTTTCCGCCGGGTCTACCGCGGTAACCTTGGTGTTAGTGCTGCCGAAATCGATAAGCAGGATCGCTTCCATAACGTTTCCCGGTCTTCCTTTACCCGATATGCAGGTCTTCTTTTAAGGCTTCGATGCCCGCTTCCGGGGTGGAGCCGGGACCGAAAACCCGGTCAAAGCCCATTGCCTTAAAGCGCTGTTCCACTTCGTTAAAGTCCTGCTTGCCCACCACGATATTGCCCCCCACGTAGAGGAGTATGCCCTTAAGGCCCGCCTCGTCGCATTTGTCCCGGAAGCCCCGGCAGTCCAGTTCGCCGTGACCGTAGAGGGAAGACACCAGTATGGCATCCGCCGCGGTTTCCAGGGCGGCTTCGATATATTCCTCCTGGGAGACCATGACCCCCAGGTTGGTCACTTCGAACCCCGCGCCGGTAAAAGCATGATAGAGGATCTTGTTCCCCACCGCATGAACGTCCGCCCCTATAACACCAATAATCAGTTTTTTCTTTTCCATGCCAACCTCTGTTCTATAATACATTTATAATGTTATATAACAATTATATATATTGATATAAAGTTTTGTCAAGAAAAATTGCATAGATTTTTTTAAACAACGTTTTTTGCTTGTAATAAATTCCGGAATTATTTTATTTCTATAGGTTATAGGGCAATTTTCTCAGAAACTGCCGGACAATAATACCCAATTCGGCGCCGTCGCCCTATATCAATTAAAAAATGTTATAGTTTTTTTATATATAAGTATTCTTTTTTGTTGACAGGGGCGAAAAGTCGCATTACCCTGAGAGTGAAAATGGAAAATATACAGGATTTGCTTGACAGGACAGCGGCTTTTTCGCGAACCAAAACAGAAGGGGGAGCGCCGGCTTCGTATATTCCCGAACTGGCGCGCGCCGATCCGGCGCTGTTTTCGCTGTCCATGACGAACTTTGACGGGGAGACCTATTCCTCCGGGGACAGCGACAGCCTTTTTTCGATGCAGTCCATCTCAAAAGTGGCCGCCCTTTGCTTCGCCATCGAAACCCTGGGCCGTGAACGGGTGTTTTCAAAGATCGGGATGGAACCCTGCTCGGAAGCTTTCAATTCAATCATGAAACTGGAAATGACTTCGAGCATCCCCCTAAACCCATTCATCAACGCCGGGGCCATTGTGTTGGTAGAAATGCTCAACGAACGGTTTCAGGCGCTGGCCATCGCCGAAATAATGGATTTTTTTTCCCGGCTCCTGGGCCGGCAGAGCCGCAACGCCCTGCACATCAACGAAGGGATATACCGCTCGGAAAAAAGAACCGCCGACCGCAACCGGGCGCTGGCGTATTTTTTGCATAATGCCGGGACTTTGTCGGGGGACGTGGAAGAAACCCTGGATCTGTACTTTAAGTTGTGCAGCATTGAGGTCAACACCGCGGACCTTTCGGTGATGGGGGCCACCATCGCCTCGGGGGGCCGCAATCCGGCAAGCGGGACCACGATCATGAGCCTGGACACCGCCTACATCGTCCTCGGCCTCATGAACGTCTGCGGCCTCTACGACCAGTCCGCGGAATTCGCGGTGGAAGTCGGCGTGCCGGCGAAGAGCGGCGTTTCCGGCGGCATCCTGTGCGCTGTGCCCGGCAGAATGGGGCTTGCGGTATTCTCGCCGCCGTTGAATAATAGCGGTAATTCGGTGGCTGGAATTCGGGCGTTGGCGGATCTGTCCCGTGAATTGAAATTACGGGGAATATAAAAAAGGAGGTATATGGACGTTCTGGAAACATAGTCGGGGTTTTAAAGCATTCCGGAGTTTAGATTTTTTTTAAGGAGAAAAGTATATGAGCTTTTTTGACGTGGCCAATCACTGGCTGATCTATCTCTTGGTAATCATCGGGATTATCTTTGTCGCCGGTTTTTCCCTTGTTTCAATGCGGAAATCTTGGAAACGGGCCGTCGTAAAGGGGTGGAGTCATGAAAAATTGATGAACCTGGTTAAAATGACGGTTTCGACGACTATTATGCCGTCGATTTCTATCGTTATCGGGGTGTTCGCCCTGGT
>JAIRZS010000196.1 GCA_031267115.1 Treponema sp. | reverse complement strand
TATTTTTTGCCGAAAAGTAATTTTCAGTTTAAAAAAATGAAGAATTTTTAACCACAAAGTCGAAAAAGTCGAAGAAGTTGAAGAAGTTTATTCTTCACTTCCTGGAAAAAAGCGCAAGGGATTGGAGGGGTTTAGCCACGGCGCGGAGCGCCGGGGCCGGAGCGCGGAAGCGCGCAGCCCCGTAAAGCCCGGTCCCCGCCGGAGGCGGGGATGCGCCCAAAAGGAAATTCCTATGCGTTATCCGCGCGCGTTGCGGCAACTGCGGTTTTATGGTATTATTTCCTTATGCGTATCAATAAACAGTTAATCGGCGGCGCTTTGCTGGCGCTTGTGACAAGCATGGTACCGGCGGCGCCCGGGGACAGCAGCCTGGGCAACGGGCTTTTTGCCCGGATTACCACCAGCCGGGGGGATATCGTGGTCCGGCTGGAATTCCAGAAAACGCCCCTTACGGTGTGCAACTTTGTGGCCCTGGCCGAGGGGAAGATGAAAAACACCCAGGGTACGCCCTTTTATAACGGCCTTACCTTTCACCGGGTAATTTCCAAAACCAACGGGGACGATCAGGACTTTATGATCCAGGGCGGCGATCCGCTGGGGAACGGGCGCGGCGGGCCGGGTTACAGTTTTCCCGACGAATTTGACCGCAGCCTGCGGCATGACGGCCCCGGCGTCCTTTCCATGGCCAACGCCGGCCCCGGTACAAACGGGAGCCAGTTTTTCATCACCCTCGCGGCGACCCCCTGGCTGGACGACCACCACACAGTTTTCGGCAGGGTGGTCCAGGGGCAGAATGTGGTTGGCGCGATAAGAAAAGACGACAGAATCCAAAGCGTGACGATTATCCGCAACGGGCAGGAGGCCGGGGCTTTTAAGGCGGATCAGGCGGCCTTTGACGCGCTGCTGAGAAATGCGGCGGGGACCGCCTCGGCCCGGACCAGGGCGGAACGGGAAGCGGATATTGCCCGGATAAACGCCCGGTACCCGAATCTTACGGTGACGCCTTCGGGCATCAGATATTCGGTTACCAGGCAGGGGACGGGGAACAAGCCCGCAGCGGGCCAGACTGTGGAGATGCTCTACAAGGGCATGTTTATTTCCGGCAGGGTTTTTGACAGCACGGAAAGCCGCGGCAACAGGCCTTTCAGCTTCCGTGTAGGGACGAGGCAGGTTATTCCCGGCTGGGACGAGGCGGTGCTGGACATGAAAACGGGCGAAAAGCGGCTGGTGGTGCTTCCCCCGGAGCTTGCCTACGGGGAACGGGGCGCGGGGGACGGCGCTATTCCCCCGAACAGCTTTTTGATATTTGAGATGGAACTTGTAAGGATACGTTAGTATCCTGGGATACGATAGTATTACGGGATACATGCGGTAGGGGACGGGCGGGTTATACGGAGCTTTCCCGCAGGCTACTCCAGCCGGTACAGCGGATCCGTAAGGGCGAAGCTGTTTTCCGCGCCCCCGGCGCAGCGGACGCTCATGTCGTCAAAAACAAAGACGGCTCCGGTTCCTTCCAGGCTTTCGACAAGGGCCGCGCCCTTTTCCCAGCCAAGGGCAAAGACCGCAGTGGAAAGGGCGTCCGCTTCTATGGAACGGTCCGCAATGATCGTCACCGACAGGAAGGGCGATTCTACGGGATAGCCGGTTTTTGTGGAAAGTATATGGTGGTAGCGTATGCCGTCCGCTTCCAGGAAACGTTCGTAAATCCCGGAGGTAACCGCCGTTTTATTCCGCAGCTCCATTACGGCAAAGTACTGGCCCCGGTTTTCCAGGGGGTTCTGAATCCCTATGCGCCAGGGCAGTTTCTGCCAGGGCCATTTTCCGGCCTTCTCCCCGTAGGCGAAGACGTTTCCCCCCAGATCGATGACGGCCCTTTTTATCCGGTATTTCCCGATAATCCGCACCGCCTCGTCGGCGGCGTAACCTTTGGCGATACCCCCCAGGTCAAGCATCATCCCAGGCCGGCGGAGGTATATGGTCCCCGCTTCCCGGTCTACAATTACATCCCGCCAATTGACGAGGGGCAGCGTCTCCCGAATTTCGTCTTCCCCGGGCAGCCGGGCATCGTCCCCCCCGATATTCCAGAGTTTGACCAGGGGGCCGACGCTCGGATCAAAGGCGCCCCCCGATAGTTCGGCGTAATGCAGGGCGCTTTCAACCACATCAAGCACCTCGGGATGTACCTTGACCGGGGCTATGCCCGCGCCGCCGCCGACGGCGCTGATATCCGAATCGGCCAAATTCGCGCTCATCATGGCCTCGATTTCCCTGAATCTGGAAAAAATTTCCCGGTATATTTCGGTTTTGGCCTCCCTGAAAAGCTGGACCGTACAAACCGTACCCAAAACAATATCCGACTGGGACGATTCGGCCCGCATACAGCCGGCAAAGAGCAGGCAAAACCCGAAAAACGCTGAAAATCCCGCCAAACGGCGCGGCTTATCTTGTAGAGTCATCACCGATAGGATATCATAAAACTATGGATAATGCGAATCCTCCAAATATACCCAACATAATGGAAAAGAAAATATTTTTCCTCAATACGTCGCCTTTTTTCCAGAACGAAATCGGCGGCGAACTGATACATCAGGAATTTGAAATTTATTACACAGCCGAATATACGAATCTAAAGAAAGCATTGAAAAAATTCCCTGAATCCATTGTTTTTGTCAATCTCGACAGTCTTTTGCCGGAAAAAGAGTGGGAAGTGTGGATCCGGCGTACTATGGCGGACCCCTCCACAGCAAGCACTAAATTCGGGGTCCTTGTAGATCTGTACAACGAGCAGCAGGAACAGAAGTATACGGAAGTTTTAAGGCTTCCCTGCGGGTATACGGTGGTGAGCAAATCTGATCCGCAGAAGACATTCAGGCAGCTGAACAGCCTGCTGGTTACAATGGAAGCGCGGGGGCGGCGGAAGTACCTCCGGGCGACTTCGGAAAATGATACGCAAATGACCATCAATATCCCCCACGATGGTTTTTATCTCAAAGGGATAATTAAAGACATAAGCTCGGTGGGAATTTCCTGCTCCTTCCAGAAAGATCCGGAACTTGACAAGAACACCCTCTGTAAGGATATGCAGCTTAAACTCCAGACCGCGATTCTTAAGACCGAAGGCATAGTTTTCGGTTCCCGCACGGACGGCCTGTCAAAGATATACGTTTTCCTGTTTACCCAGCGGGTTGCCCCGGAAGCGCGCGCCAGGATCCGCGTCTTTGTCGGGCAGATACTACAGGAAAGAATGACCAGGCTTCTCACCTGAAAAAAGGGCGGGATTACCCCGCTGTCAATGAATTAAAAACCCGTATGAGCAATTTAGCATTACGCCTATTTTTTTTAAAAATTTGGGCGCATTGCCGGCGCTTCGCACCGGAAACCGGGCTTTTCGGGGCTTCGCTGCCGCTCCGGCCCCGGCACTTCGTGCCGTGGCTGCTTTCGCCCCTGCGGGGCGGCACCCCTCCAATCCCTTGCGCGGCTGGTATCAGGCACTTTTTTCCCTGGAATTTTTCTCGTATTTTTGTAATGTTTAATTGCTGAACCCGCATGGGCCAAAAAAAGAGTGGGGGTAGCGGAAAACCCGCGAAGCGGGGTTGGAGCGAGGGGGAGCAGCGTCAAAAAAAGCCCGCCATAGGGTAAAATTGTTTTACCCTTGCCGTCAACGGCGCTCCCCCTCCTTAACTTGCCGACAGGGGACGACAGGCCCCCGGCTGAATTTTATAAA
>JAIRZS010000178.1 GCA_031267115.1 Treponema sp. | reverse complement strand
AGTTTCCGCTTCATGCGCTTCGCGCTGTCCGAAGCCGGAAGCCGCAGCACTTTGCCGGTCGGCAACAGTCTGTATTTGCCTTTGAGAAAATCAATACCGTGGCTTAATTTTACTATCCGCGTCTTCTTTTCGTTAATGCTTATTTTCAGTACGCCGCATATCCGCGCTATTTCTTTCAGGCATTTCTTCAGGTATTCTTTGTTTTTGTGAATTAAATATAAATCGTCCATGTAGCGGCCATAGTATTTAATCCGCAGCCGCTCTTTTATATAATGATCTAAAATTGACGGATAGAATATCGCGGAAATCTGGGAGACCTGGCTTCCGAGCCCCAGCGAAACGCCGTCCCCGAAAACGGAAATATAACTGTGAATCAACCGCCTTATGCGCGGGTCTTTTATGATTCTGTTTTGCAGTTCAAAAAGTATGCCGTGGTTTATGCTGTCGAAAAACCTTGAAAAATCCACCGTAAGCGCATACCCTTCATTGGTGCGGCCGCCGCGCCGGTAATACCTTGACAAATGCGTAACGAGGCGGCGCAGCGCAAAATGCGCCCCTTTCCCTTTTATGCTCGCCCCGTTGTCGTATATCAGACTGTTGGACAAAAGCGGTACAACCGCCTCCTCGCACAGGCATTTGTCCACGACGCGTTTTATTATATGGTCGCTTTTTATATGGCGTATCTTTCCCCGCTCGTATATGTCGAACTCGACAAACCCCATATGAAGGTTTTCCCCGGCAAGCAGCCGGTTCTTGGTGCTGACAGCGTTTCTCAGGGCATTTGTCTCATACCGCTGTACGGATTCTTTCCACCCGATGCCTTTCATCGCTTTCCGAAAAGACTTGTATAAATTGTCGGTATCGGCGACACGCGCAAAATCGTCATAGGCCCCCGTTCTTGCCTGTTTGGAGGCTTCGCGCCGCGCCTTCCTGCGCCGGTATCTTTTTTCACGCCGTCCCGCGCTTTCCATACAAATAAATAACGCCTTGTACGGCATCCGCTTTCGCGGGCCCTGCGGGGCTATGCCGCGTAATGCCGCCGGGCATGAAAGTGGCCGCCGCAATCAGCCACCCATGCATTAGGGAACCGGAGGTTCCCCAGCGTCCGCCCGGACATATCAAGGCTGACTTTCGCCGGAAAACCGGCTGGATACAATCTCCTTCTGTGTCGGACGCCTCGGTTAAAAAACCTACGCTTTGGACGTCTCACGGAATCCGGGGCAATCCCCCTCACGTTAGAGGCATTGTTATTGTTGGCGGCGCCAGATGTGTTAATGTTACAAAAGTTAGCAGAGTTGCCTGAGTACGGTTCAGATTATACCCGGATAAAATACTACCCTTTCTTTTTGGCTTTGTCAATTCTTTCCTTTAGTTCCGCGTCCGCCTTCTTTATTCTTTTGGCCATCGCGTTTGTCGACTTCCGCCACCCTTTGAGCAGCCTGATTTCGTAGTCCGCCATTTCTATAAACTGCTCGGTCTGCGAGGGTTTTACCGGTATCGTGTTTACGCATACCTCAAGTTCCGTGACCAGGGCTTCGCAGTCCCCTATGGCCATGCTCTGAAGCCGCCTTCTGTCCGCCAGTTCGTCAGAATGCGTTCGTGTGACATACTCAAGCGGCATGTTTGCGTCCTCTATCCGCGACGGGTATATGCTGTTTGCCTTTGATATTCTGCTCAGCATCCGCGCCAGCAGCCGCATAATGCGGGTTTGCCGGAACCGTATGTATTCGGGGAGAAATTTCCGGCTGATTCCGATACGGGTTACTTCTTCCCCGCATTCTTCGGAAACTTCAAACTCAATCCGGTAGCCGCTTTTTGTCGGCGACATGTTCAGCGACCGGGGGTCAATGCGCGGGTCGAAACGCAGAATTGTTTCAATGTCCTTGGCTATATTCCGGGGCAGCCTTTCTATAACTCCGTTGTTTACTTTGACTTCATAGACCGTTTCCCTGTTTCCAAAATCGCGCAACAGCCATTCGACAATATCCCTGTTCATTTTCAGCGCGTTGTGGTATACCTCCAGCTTGGATACCGACCTGTTTCTTGCCTTTACTTCAGACATAGCGACAGTATACCCTGTTTTTCCAAATAAATTCGAGCCGCTTCGCGGCATTTAGTATTTTGTTTTGACCGCCCCCTGTTTTCCCGCCCCGCAAGGGGGCGGGATTGAAAGATATGCCGCTACGCGACACAGAAAGCCGGGGCAATCCCCCTCACGTAAGAGGCAGAGTTAGAGTTGGCGGCGCCAGATGCGTTAATGTTACAAAAGGAAGCAGAGTTGCCTGAGTACGGCGACGCTTCCCAGTAAATCCGCGCCGCGTTGTCCTTGTTGTACTTGACGCGCTTCGCGTTGGAGTCGTAGTAGCCAAGCCTCCCTTGGCTTTCCGCCCTTTCCGCGTCGGCGTTGGAATAGGTGTTGCTTCCCGTCATCTCGTATTCCGTGGGCAGAAACAGCTTGTCGGTGATTACATCCGCTCCGGGTTCCGCCGCCGTTCCGCCTCGCGACACCTTCCGCGCCGGCGCTTTCATCCAGCTTTCTTCAAACGGTATCCCAAGCGTCTTCAGCGCCGGCACCATGTTTTCAAGCAGATACTGCCTCATCTTGCAGTTCAAATAACCCGTCGTGTTGTCGTTCCCGGGGTTCATGTAGTGCCCGCCCCCGTTCGTCTCGCTCTCGTATCCCAGAACGTTCCGGCTCTGGAATACCACGTGGTCGTAGGTGTTGCCGTTCTTTCCCTTGTAACTGTTCTTGCCGACTATCACCCACTCCATGTAGTATCCGTGCTCCGCCGACAGTTCCGGGTTCACGGCCATCGTGATGCCGCCGCCCGAATCATAGCCCGCGCTCACCGTGAACGCCAGCGACGCCGAAAGCTGCGGTATAATATGGTCCCCTTCGGCTAAATTGCCGATGAGTCCCGCCTCCACCGTCCGGTGCACCGCTTCCAGCACCTGCCTCACCTCCGCAGCCGTCGCCGGGTTCTTCCCCAGCACTACTATCCCCAGATCACGGGGGCCGCTCCCGGCAGGTATTGTGCCGCCGCCTTCTCCTCCTCCGCTGCCGGAGCCGGTGCTGTTGTTCACTATGGTTTTCGTGAACGCGTGTATCGTGTCGCCCCCTGCCGATTTGAGCGTCCCGCTTCCGTCGTACGCCAAGGCAAGTACGCTCTCCGCGTTCACACCCTGCGGCAGCACAAATTTTATCGTCCCGTCGCTTGTCAGAAACGGGCATCCCGAAAGGTCAAACGCCTGGTCCCCCGTTACGGTAAATCCCGCCCCGCTGGTCATCTGGACCGCCCCGGTCATCACCAGTATTAATGACTTCGGGTCGCTTGCCGGTACCTCCGCGCTTAGTATCGAGAGCGCCTCGTTCTCCGAATAGTTGTCCACCTCCTGATTGGCAAACGCCGGTACCCCGAAGCCGAAATCGTCAGTGGCCCCCTCGCCCGTAAAACTCAGTTTTATGTCGCTCTCCGCCGTCGGCGCGTCCACCGGTTCCGTCAGTTCAAATTCCACCGTCGCCCCGTCCGATATTACGGAGCGGATTTGCGCCGTGGTGTTCGCCAGCGCAAACCCCGCGACGCTTGCCACGCTCACCGCGCGGCTCATCAGCAGCACCAGCGTTGACGGTTCGTTCGCCGGAATCTCCGCGCCCACAAACGCCGCCGGGCTGTATGCCGAATTGTTGTCCGCGGGAAACAGGCTGATGGACGGCAGGGCGCTCCCGTCAGACAGCGTAATGTCCCCCTGCGCCGCGTTGTAGTTCACCGTGTAGCTTTTTCCGCTCCGGAATATGCCCTCGGGAAGCGACAGTCGGACCGTCCGGCTGTCGGGCTGGTCAAGCAGTTGGACGCTCCCTGTCATGCCCCCTATCGTTATCCCCGCCGCGCTCACCGCGTGCACATAGTTGTCAAACTGCAGCGTTATTGTCCGCGGCGCGGACAGCGGGATTGTCGCGCTCGCGAGCACCGCGTCGTACCGGTTGCGGTAGTCTGTCAGCGGCAGCTGGTACCCGACGCTGGTACGCCCGTCCGAAAATACAATCTTTATCGTGAACTGGCGGTTTCCTTCGGGCGGCTCCCACCTCTCCGCGCCGGCTGCGACATGGGCGGTTTCCGCGCCGTTTTCGTAAATGCCGATGTGGTCAAACTCAACGCCGAGCGGGTCTTGCCAGCTTATGCCGCCGATACCCGTTCCGGGGTTTGTCACGGGCGAATTCGTCACGTTCCATACCTCCACCGCAACGCCGACTATTTCGCTGACCTTTCCGGCGTATGCCCGGAACGTTGCGCCGTCAGGCACCGCCACCCCTTTGCCCTGTATCGCCGACTTGATGAGGTCTTTTGTCTCTTTCAGATACTCCAGTTTTGTCGCTACGCTCATTACACGCCCTCCCCGTTTATCGCGTCAAGAACGGCGCCCACGTCGCCGACCTGCAAGGCCAGTTCCGCGAACTGCGCCACGTACATCACCCCTTCCGGTCCCGCCACAATCATTCCGGCGTTTACCGGCGTGTCGGCCACGCCGAGACCTACGCCTTTCTGGTAAAAGCCTATGGTCGGGATCGGGTCCACCGTCACGATATACCGGTATTTGAACGATTTCACGCTGTCCGTTATCACACAGGCGTACCTTGTGTGGTGGTCCTCGTGTGTCTCGTCGTCAATAACGTCGGTGAAATCTCCGGCCGCCACCGTGTCCGGGATTCCCTGCGCCGCCCATGCGTCAAGGTCCGCCTTCGTGTCAAAGTCCTGCCCGATCCACTTGCCGACCGACGCTTTCAGCGTCTCGATCTCCCCGTCGTGCTTCTCCAGCAGCGCCGCCTGTTCCTTCGTCATAAATCCGTCGTCCTCCGGCGACGCCGTCGGCACCGGCGTTTCCACATGCTGCGGCGCGTCCTCGTTCACCGAGAGCACCGTCTTGCTTGATTTGTACCGGCTCGTGCTCCCGATATGCTCAAGCTGTATGCTTCCCACCACATTGCCGCCAGTACCGTCCGCGAAGTCTTTTCTCACCCCGTCGCCGATTTCTTCCTCCAGGGCTGTCACCCGCGCGAAAATATCAAACGGGGCCGCTGTTTCCCCTGATAATATCTCGTTCAGGGAATCGTCTAAATCTGTCTGTGTTGCCATATCTGTTCTCCTATAAATTCTTGGCTTTTATTTCCTGTCTAAAAATCGCGCTCTCTTTAATCCGCTACGCCAGCCGTTTTATCTTGCCAGCAAACCGATCGCAAGCGCGGCGCACAATGCCGCCCCCTCAATTATTGAGGCAAGCCTCCAGCCTTTTAATTTCCTCTCTGACCGTTCTAACAAGGCCGATTGCGTCCTGTAGCTTTCCGCCTGTTCGGTCGATAGCCTCTTCAATTCCGCTGACAATTCTTGAAGCCTCCTGTTGGCGGCTTCGCTCTCCCTCAAGTTCTCTTTCAAGGCTTGCGTATCCGTTTTCAAGCTCCCGTTCTCGCTCTGTATATCGAGCAGCGTCTGTTCCAATTCGTCCAGCGAAGTATAGATACTGCCCAATGTTTCCGATTGCGAATAACACGGCAAGAGCGCACGCAATA
>JAIRZS010000063.1 GCA_031267115.1 Treponema sp. | reverse complement strand
GTTCTCCATGATCCGGTCCTTGATATGTACCTGTCCGTAGACGGGGAGGGCCGGATTAGCAGTATTGAAAACCCCACCGTTACGGGAATCCTGTCGGAAAACGGCGCTTTTTTCTGGAGCGGCCTTACGGAACAGCACGGCCGGGAGAACCATGTGGCGGTTAAAGGCTCCCTTGTGCCGCTTCCTCCCTCGTCCAGGGGGGACAGCCGGTATGACGGCCTGTACCACCTTACCGATACGGGGACGGGCCGTGAGCAGCTTGCCCTGGTAAAAGACGGCCTGTATACCTGGACCTATACCGACGGGGAGGAAGCGGGCTTTAGCCCCTGGCCCACCCTGATACGGCCCGACGGCTCCTTCGGTTTTGATACGGAATGGACCACGGTGCTGGAAATGGGGGAGTCAAGGGCTAATTTTTCCACCGGCATTGCCGCGCGGGGGAAGATCGATCCCGCCCGGGGAATCAGTCTGGAATTCCTGTCCCACACTGCCGGGGCGCAGGACGGCGGCAGAGAAAGCCCCGCAATTTACACCGGCATTATGGCCCGGACCGCCGAATTTCCCAATGAAGCCCTTCCCCAGGATGCGGCGGCGGTTCTTCCCGCTGCCACGGGGGCCGCGCGGAAAGCGCCCCTGCCGGACTGGTCCGGGTATCCTTCCTGGTACCACAAGCCGCCGGCGAGGGAAAACGCCCTTTTCGGCGTCGGCCAGAAGACCTTCTCCAGCCGGGATACGGCCTTTGGCATGGCGGAAGCCGCCGCCGCGGCGGACATTGCCCTGCGGCTCCGCGCGCGGGTTGAAAACCGGATCGAAGATTCGGAAAGCGAATTGGGCCGCCGCGCCGATTCGGTGATCAGTATTGAGGCCGCGGAACAGATCCCCTACCGTGTGGTGGAACGGGTCTACCGGGAAGAAACCGGAACGGCCTTTGTGCTTTTGGAACTGGAACTTTAGCCCGGTAGATCGATTGGACTAAAAAACAGGCTTTGGAATTTTACCGCAAAGAAGAACTCCGGAATTTTTACTACGAAGTCGAAGAAGTCGAATAAGTTTTGAATGAAAGGGAAGGGTCTGACCCCGGCTTGCGTTCAAAGCCAAAAAGGGAAAGAGGTCTTCATTCTTTACTTTTTTTACCTTTTCGACTGTGCGGTTAAAAATTTAGCCGCAGGGGCTGCGGCATGGATGCCGCTGTTTCCGGAAGTAATTGCCGCGAAGCGGCAATTACTCGCTATCCGCCAGCGGCGGATAGATGGAGTTTGCCGCAGGCAAACTCCGATGTCAAAATCCGGCAGGACGCCGGATTTTGGCACGCGCAAGGGATTGGAGGGGTGCGAAGCAGCCCCGCCGTAGGCGGGGCCGGAGCGGGAGCGGAGCCCCGCAAAGCCCGGTCCGGGCGCGGAGGGCCGAAGGCCCGGAGCGTCCGGATGCGCCCGGAATGAAAAATCTATACGTTTATCCTGATTGAGACTCGCTTTTATTTTTCCGGGTTATACTATATACTATTATATTGTAGGTTTCCGGGAGGTTGGCTGCCATGTCCGAGCGTTTGTTTAGACGGAGGGTTCCCTGGACGGCGGGTGTTCTTTTTCTCCTGCTTGTTCTCCAAATCCCGCTGGCCGCGCAGGGGCGAAATACCCCCAATCCGGGAGGGGCGGGCGGGAGGAAGGCCGAAAGCGCGGACTATACCCCCGAGGATGTTTACTACCTTGGTCGGGCTGTCGCGGCGAACATTATTTCCCGCTACCGGGCCTACGGGCAGGATCGCAGGCTGAGCGGCTATCTTAACAGTATCTGTACCGCCCTGATTATTAATTCCCCGGCGAGGGCGCCGGCTGTGTACAATGGATACCATGTGCTGGTTTTGGACAGCGGCGAGATAAACGCGTTTGCTTCCCCGGCGGGGCATATCTTTATTACGAGGGGGCTTGTAGGCTGCGCCCCGTCGGAGGACGCCCTGGCGGCGGTTATTGCCCATGAAATCGCCCATGTTCAGCTTGAACACAGCATTACCCTGCTTTCGGACAGGGATATCAGCCTGATGCTGGAGCTTGACGAGGTGGCGCGGCAGTCCAGGCAGAGGGCGGCGCGGCTCAGGCCGGTGTCGGAGAGGATCGGCTCCCTGAGGGAATCGGTCCAGGCTATGACGGACGCGCTTTTTACGAACGGGTATACGCAGAAGCAGGAATTTGATGCCGATATTTACGCGCTGTCGCTGCTCCAGGGGGCCGGATACCAGCCGTCGGCCCTTGCGGATCTGCTGCGGGTGATCCAGCAAAGGCAGGCGGGGTCCCGTAGCGCTGTTTACGGTACCCATCCGGCGCCCGCCCTGCGGATAAACAACATACGGAACCGGATTAGCCGGTCTTCCGCGAATAACGCCGCCCTGCGGAAGAACCGTTTCGCGGAAATAAGCCGCTAAGCGGGCCAAACTTGATCCGCAATTCGGGGGATGATTATCGCAGGGGTTACCGCAAAGTCGAAGAAGTCAAAAAAGTAAAAAGAAGTAGGGAACAGAGAACATTTAAACTTCTTTAACTTATTCGACTTTTTTGACTTCGTGGTTAAAAATTCCGGAGTTTTTCGGCTTTGCGGTTGAAAATTCCATGGGTCAAGTTTAGCAGCCGGCAGGGGTATTGTAAGCGGAGTGTTTATGGAACAGGGGATCGACGATCTGCGGGGGATGAGTCCTGCCGATGCAAAAGAATATATTTTTCATTTTATTACCGCGCTGAAACTGGCGGAAAAGGACCGTGCCGGGCTTGAGGCGGAGCTGGAAAAATGGCGGAAACGGGAAGAACTGGCCCGGAGCAGGGGAGCGGAAGACCTGGCCGGCGAGGCGCGGCAAGAAACGGAACGTATCCGGGCAAAAGTTGATTTGCTTTCCGCCGAAGAAGCGGGGCTTAAGGCCCAAATAGAAACGATGCGGAAGCAGCTGCCGGGCCTTGCCGCCCGGGAGCGGAGTGTTGATCCGGACCTTCTGGAGCAGGAACTGAATATCGCCCTGGGCAAGGATCTCGCGGGCAGCGGTTCCGGCGGCCCCTCCGGCCCCGGCCTTGACAGGCAGTTTGAAGGCATGAACGCCGACGCCGCCCTGGAAGCCCTTAAAGCCAGGATGGGGCTTGGCGGCGCGGCGGAGGGCGGCGGGGACGGCATGAGCGCGGAGGGCGGCGAGGATCGTGAGGACGGCATGGCCGTACAGCCCGATCAAGCAGGGAACAAAGTTCCATGACCATACTCCCGGATCGTGCGCGTCCCCTGCTCTTTGCCCACCGGGGCTGTTCCTCCCTTGCGCCGGAGAATACCATGGCCGCTTTCCGCAGGGCGCGGGAACTGGGCATTCCGGGGCTGGAACTCGACATTCATGTCTGCGCCACGGGGGAGCTGGTTGTCGCCCACGACGACAATTTCCTGCGCACGGCCCCCTCCGGCGCCAACGCGGGCGGCCTTGATATAGAGAAACTTCCGTTAAATGCAATACGCGCCGTTGATGTGGGGAGTTTTTTTGACGCGGCTTTCTGTACCGAGCGCCCGCCGCTTCTTGAAGAAGTGCTTGAGGAATTTTCCCCGGCCCTGTATATCGACATTGAACTTAAAAGCGATAAAATATCCGGCGATCCCCTTCCCCGTCTGGCCGCGGAGAAACTCAAGGCTTTCGGGAAAGCGGTCGAAGCGGCGGTTACGGTCTCTTCCTTTAACCCCTTTAGTATTGCCGCGTTTAGGCGGGCCGCTCCCCATATACCCACGGCTGTTATCTACGGCGAGAGCAGGGATGTTCCCTGGATTCTGCGCCGGGGTTTCGGGCGGCATATTGCCGGGTGCGCCTATGTTAAGCCCTGCCGCGATCTGGCCGGCCCCGCGAATTTTTTGCGTATAGCCGTCCGGGAAAAGCGGCCCATGGTCCCCTGGACCGTCGACGATCCCGCCGACGCCGCGCAATTACTGCGCCAAGGCTGCGAGGGGATCATCAGCAACAGGCCGCAGGACATGCTTGATGTTATAAGGCTTACAAAGGCCGGGGTATGATTATACTGTACCGTGAAGATTTACCGCAGGATTTACCGCTAAGTCGAAAAAGTCAAATAAGTAAAAGAAGTAGAAGGAATTTAACCACGAACCTCACCAACCATCACGAACCAAACGGGGATATCAAAGCGAAAGTTCGCGGGGTTCGTGATCATCTTCCCCCCCGCAATCTTTACCGTAAAGAAGCCAAAGAAAGAGGTCAAAGCAAGGACCTCAGAGCAAAACCTTCTTCCCCTTTTTCGACTTCTTTGACTTTACGGTTAAAAATTCCGCAGATCAACTTTAGGGCCGGGGCATGAGCGGCAAATCCGGCGCTTCCTCGCTTGTAAAGCACGGCTCGGTCCTTTCCCTGCTTACCCTGGGTTCCCGCGTCCTGGGGCTGGTCCGGGAGATGGCCAAGGCCAGCCTTCTGGGGACCAGCGCCCTTTCCGACGCCTTTTCGGTGGCCTTTATGCTGCCCAACCTGTTCCGCCGCCTCTTTGCCGAAGGTTCCATCGCCGTGGCCTTTATCCCCACCTTCAAGGAGTACCTGATCGCGGACGCCGGCGGGGCAGGGCCGCCTCCCGCAGGGCAAGTTAAAGATTCTGTGAATCTTTACCACGAAGTCGAACAAGTAAAAGAAGAAAGAAAAGAAGAGCTAAAATTAATCCATAATTCGGGGAGTAACTATGGAGAATACCGCAAAGAAGCCGAAGAAAGAGGCCAAAGCAAGGACCTCAGAGCAAAACCTTTTTCGACTTCTTCGACTTTGCGGTTAAAAACTCCGCAGATCCCCTTAGGAGCGGACCCTGGCATACGGGAGTTCCTCTCCTGTATTTTCACTTTCCTTACTTTTTTCGTGTCCCTGGCAGTTGGTATCGGCATACTGGCCGCCCCGCTTATAGTCCCGGTCTTCGGCATGGAAGCGCCCGGGGAAACGATATTGCTGACACGGATAATGTTTCCCTTTCTCGCGTTCATTTCGATAGCGGCCCTTTTCCAGGGCATACTGAATAGCGTCAATATCTTCGCCCCTTCGGGATTGGCGCCCATCCTGCTTAACCTGGTTACAATTATCTGCGCCTACGCCCTGTCGCCCTTCACGCAAAACCCGGCGCGCGCCATGGCCGCCGGTATACTTATAGGCGGTTTTCTGGAAGCGGCGGTACAGCTTCCCTTTGTATTAAAAACAGGCTTCCGCTTTTTCTTTACCGGCCTTAAGCGGGCGGTCTGCAATCCGGGGACAAAGAAAGTGCTGCGCCTTGTGGGGCCTACAATTATCGGCATGGCGGCCTACCAGTTGAACGACCTCGTGTCCACCGCCCTGGCGGGCAATGCCGGGGAAGGGGTTGTTTCCAGCCTGCAATACAGCCTCCGCCTCCAGGAACTCATACTCGGCGTCTTCGCGGTCTCGCTGGGGACCGTATTGCTGCCGGACCTTGCCGGGGACGCCAAAACCGGGAACTGGCCGCGCTACAACGAACGCCTGGTTTCCGCCATGGACATAATCGCCCTTATTACCATTCCCATTACGTTCTTTTCCCTGGCCCAGGGGGAAACGCTCGTCCGCCTGCTCTTCGCCGCCCGCAGCTTTGACGAGAACTCCGTAGCCCTGACCCTCGCGGCGTTTAACTTCCACATGCCCGGCCTTTTCTTTATCGCCCTGAACCGCATCCTGGCCCCGGCCTTTTACGCCCAGAGCGATTCCAAATCGCCCACCCTCTCCGGAATCGTCTCGTTTGCCGT
>JAIRZS010000031.1 GCA_031267115.1 Treponema sp. | reverse complement strand
TGCGGCAGGGGCCTTAGCGCGGCGACAAGGGAGCGGCGGGCCCTGGGGTCAAGGAAGGCTGTCGGCTCGTCGAAGAGCATTACTTCAGGCCGCATGGTAAGGACCGTGGCGATTGCCGCCAGCCGCTTTTCGCCGCCCGACAGGCGCAGGGGCGAACGGTCCTTCAGGTGGGGGATGCCCAGAAGCTCCAGGGCATCGGCGGCGCGGCGGGCGGCCTGTTCTACAGAAAGGCCCAGATTCCTGGGGCCGAAGACCAGATCCTCGTAGATACTGGGCATAAAAAGCTGATCTTCTGGGTTCTGGAAGACCATGCCTGTTTTGCGGCGCAGTTCCCCGGGGTTTTCCGGATCAAGGTCCACGCCGCCGACGCTGACCGAGCCGGAACTGAGGGGCAGTATCCCGACAAGGGCGAGGAGCAGGCTGGTCTTCCCCGCGCCGTTTGCCCCGATCAGGGCGACATTCTCCCTGGCTTCCGCCTCAAAGCTGACCCCGGAAAAGGCCCGTATACCCCCCGGATAAACGGCGCAGGCATTGCGGACGATCAGCATCACAGGAGGCCCCCTATCCAGCGCCCGGCCAGGAGCGGCAGATCCGCGAAGCGGAAAAGGGCGCAGAAGGCGGCCACGGCAAGCAGAAAAACCGCGTCCCCTTTCCTGAGCGGGAAGGCGGGGGCGGGCGGCGCCTTCATGGAATAGCCCCGGCACTTCATGGCGGCGTAGACCCTTTCCGCCCGGGCGACGCTGCGCAGAAAGAGGTGGCCCGCAAAGCTGCCCATGTGGGACATAGCTACCCCCTTTATCTTCCCCGAGCGCAGCCTGTAGGCGGTATACATGGAGCCGGATTCGGCGGCAAGCACCCCGATGTACCGGTAGCACAGTTCCAGCAGGGTGACGAAGATAGCCGGGACCCGGAAGCGCCTGAGCTGGGCCGCGAGCGCGGTCCAGGGGGTGGTTGCGGCAAGGATAAGCACCGCCGCCACGCAGAGCAGGGTCCGCAGGATCAGCGCCCAGAAAGAGAGAAAGCCGAAAGTGACCGGCAGCCTTCCTATTGAAAAGGCGACGCCGCGTTCAAGGGCAAGGTTAGAAAGCCCGGCAAAAAGGCAGAAGGGCAGGGCCAGAAGGGTCCGTTTCAGAAGCAGCGCGGGCGGAAGCTCCCCCAGGGCGATAAGGACGCAGGGGTAGAACAGAAAGGGGCAGAGCCGCCCCAGGCTGTAGCGGTCAAACGAGATCACCGCCCCCATGAAGATTACGCAGGAGACCACTTTTGCCCCGGGGTGTAGCCGGTGGACAGCCGTATCTTTTCCGGCAAGCAATTCCAGCGCGTAGAGTTTCCGGCCCGCGTCGGCCATGCCCGGCATACTCACATTTTCCTCCTGGTGGATTGGTTTAAAATTTTACCGCAAAGTCGAATAAGCCAAGGAAGTAAAAGAAGGAAGGCTAAAGCGCTCGCTTTTCTTACTTATTCGACGGCAAACCTTCGGGTCGATTCGGCTTTGCGGTGGTTTCTTCTTCTTTTCGATACAAGCGAATAATGCCGCGCAAGGGATACAAGCGGAATAACCGCTTGCGCGGTTATTTTCGGAGTTTTGCTTTGCAAAACTCCAGTTTCCAATACAAGCGGATAGCCCGGTCCGGCCCGCAGGGCCGGATGCGCCCTGATCTTCTCTATATCTCCATCCATAATATATAGAAGATCAGGCAAAACAGGCGTTATGCCGCCGCGGCGTCAGGCAGGTTTGACCCTGTTTTTCTTTACCCGCCATATCACGAAACCCGCAAGCCCGGCCAGAAGGCAGGTAAGCAGGGACCCCACGATACCCGCCACGGCGGTCCCGGCGGCGGAGCCTTCCTCGTCGGAAGGGAAGCCGTAGTCGGGCATAAAGGCTGTGGCTTCCTGGACCGCTTCCGCCCGGCGGAATACCGGGCCTTCGGCCTCAAGCTCAGCGGTTCCCGCGGTTCCTTCCATAGACCATTCAAGGCCGTCGGGATAGGCCGAGGCGAAGATCGAGAGGGCGCCCCCTACAATCAGGGCCGCTGCCCCAAGGGCGAGCAGCACCTTCCTTACCGGGACCCCCGCCGGCAGAGAGACGCCCGCCCCGCTTGCCTCGAGGATTTCGGGCCGCATGGCAAACACAAAGTCCAGCACCGCGGCGGTGACTATCCCCTCGACAATGCCGATGGCCAGGTGTATGGGCTGCATAAGCGCCACAAAGGCGCCGAAGGGAAGCGCCGTAATACCCGAAAACAGGGTTTCCAGGACCACCCCGAAGGCCCCTATCTGGAGGCCTATAACCGCCGATAATACGGACGTGGCGCTGACCCGCTTTACCGTATAGCCCGCTCTTACGATAGGCTTAAAGACAAGGGGGTACACCACAAGGCAGGGGATAACCCCCATGTTAAAGATATTGCAGCCCAGGGCCAAAAGGCCGCCGTCGGCAAAGAAAAGACACTGTATCACCAGCACCGCCGCTATGGTAAGCAGGGCGGGAAAGCCGCCCAGCAGCCCCGAAAGCAGGATGCCGCCCCCTATATGCCCGCTCGATCCCGTGGCGGGGATCGTAAAGTTGATCATCTGGGCGGCAAAGACAAAGGCCCCCGCCACCGCCATAAGGGGGACCTTTTTATCCCCCAGCTCGTTTTTTATTTTTACCGTCGAATACGCGACCGCTACGGCGCTCAGCGCCCAAGCTGCCCCGCCGACTGCGGGGGAAATTAATGCGTCCGCCATGTGCATAGTCTGCTCCTGATAAATTACTTTTTTCCGGCCAGGTTTATCAGATTGGCCTGATACCCCGCGCCGAACCCGTTGTCGATGTTTACCACGGAAATCCCCGGCGAACAGGAGGTGAGCATCCCCAGAAGGGCCGCAAGCCCCCCGAAGGCCGCCCCGTAGCCTACGCCGGTAGGAACCGCGATCACCGGCACGGAGACAAGCCCGGCGATAACGCCCGCCAGCGCCCCCTCCATGCCCGCGACGGCAACCACCACCCGGGCCTTCCGTATATCATCCAGCCGGTCGAAAAGCCGGTGGATGCCCGCTATCCCTACATCGGTGATGAGCAAAACCCTGCTGCCCAGGAATTCCGCAGTACCGGCAGCCTCTTTGGCGACCGGAAGATCGCTTGTCCCGGCGGCCACAACCGCCACAAGCCCTTCCGCCCCGCCGCCGGTACGGCCCGCCGTGAGCAGCTTCGAAACCGGATCGTATTCCGCGTCCGGCAGCTTTTCCCGCGCCTGTTCCGCGAGGGCCGCCTCCGCCCTTGTCGCCAGGACCGGGAGCTTTTCCTCCCTCATCCTGACAATTATAGCCAGGGCCTGTTCGACGGTTTTTCCGGCGCAGTAAACCACCTCGGGATACCCGGTGCGTTCCTCCCGCCGGCTGTCAATCACCGCGAAGTCCAGATCCTTCATAAATCTTTACCCGCTTTCAGGCCTTCGCGGCCCGGTTCATATTACCCATCGCGTAGCCCTCAAGCTCCAGGGCCACATAGAGAAAGCCGAACGCCTTTAGTTTTCCTGAAACGGAATCCAGCGTCTGTTCGTCAAAGAAACGCCGCCGTTCTTCCGGGGCAACCTCGATACGGGCAATATCCCCGTGGGACCGCACCCGGAACTGCCGGAACCCCGCGCCCCGCAGGACATCTTCCGCCCTTTCAATCCTGGAAAGCTTCCCGCGGTCGATCCGCTCCCCGTAGGGAATCCTGGAGGCAAGGCACGCGAAAGCGGGCTTGTCCCAGGTAGGAAGATCAAAGCGCCGGGAAAGCTCCCGTATTTCCGCCTTGCCAAGCCCCGCCGCCCGCAGCGGGCTGAAAATCTCCAGTTCTTCCAGAGCCTTCAGCCCCGGCCGGTAATCGCCCGGATCGTCCGTATTGGAACCGTCAAGCACCGTATAGATACCGTGTTTTTTCGCCTCCGCGGTAATAGCCGCAAATTCGATCTTCTTGCAGAAATAACAGCGTTCTTTGGGGTTCGCCGCCACTTCCTCGTCGATCTCCTCTTCCTCAATCAGGAAATGCCTAATCCCCACCTTCGCCGCCACTTCCCGGGCGCAGTCGGCCTCGGTTTTAGGGAGCATAGGGGACACCACGGTAATCGCGATAGCCCTGTCCCCGAGCGCCTCACGCGCCGCGTAGCAGAGGAAGGAACTGTCAACCCCGCCCGAAAAAGCCACCGCCGCGCCGCCCTTCTCCGCGATCAGGCCGGTAAGGCGCGCGTATTTCCCGTCAAGCGGCAGATTAGCCGTCATTTTCAACTCCGCCTCCCTTCATAGGATTTTTTTTGTGGATTTTGGAACATCTACCCCGCATCTTCGCGCCGGGATGCAATCCGGAGAAAGGCGGAAACCTTAAGGGGGGGCCTGTTACCGCAAGCCGGGCGCGTACCCAGACAGGCCGCCGTCCGGCCCCCCTACGCTCCAGCCCTCCCTCCGCTCGGTCTTCCGCTACCCCCCTGCCAGGCGCCCAAACGCCGCCTCCCGGCCGGGCTTTACGGGGAAACACTATCAGAAACAACCGGCCCTTTGCGGGAAAGCCCGCAAACCCCGGCCCGCGGATTCGCCCGCGACGCGGCTTCATGCCGCCAACAAGCGTACCACAAGCCGGGGGAGGCCGTCAACGGCAAATACGGCGTAACCCAGGGCTCCTGCATTTACTTTCCGAAAAGGACAGTAAGCATATAGCCTGGGTTCATGGCGGCAGTGAACCGCCTCTTGGGTCCGGTCATCTTCCTTTTCTTTCCCGAAGGCCGGGGGTCCGGC